>CAYYEE010000070.1:0-13372 GCA_964470775.1 uncultured Planctomycetota bacterium
GCCCCACCTCGTCTATGCAACCATAGCACCCGCCCGCCTGCGGCCCCACGTGGAACGTCAGCGGCAGCCCCGCCGCCTCCACGTGCCCGAAGAAGTTCATGTTCAGCGGATCGTCGAACGGGATATTCGGAATATACTCGCCCACCCCCTTCGCGCCCATCTCCTTGTACGCCTCCAGCAACGGCGTGAAGTTCGACTTCGCGCTGTTCGTCAGGTACCGCGGGTCGAAGTTGCAGAACGGAATGAACCGCCCCGGGTGCTCCGCCGCGATCTCGAGAATCTCCTCCGGCGTCACCATCGTGTAACGCCATTCCGGGCTCAGCGTGCACAGCGTCACGGCCATCCGGATCCCCGCCTGGTCCATCATCTCGATCAGCCGCTCCGGCGTGGGATAGTGCGACCCGTTGGGGCGAGTCACCTTCGGGTGGCGGGCGCGGCACACGTGCGTGTGGATGTCGATGAACAAGCCGTTCTCCTTCTTCGCGTGGCGCACTCATGCGGCGCCGTCACATCCGCGTAAGTTACGCCGATCCCCGGCTCGCCGCAAGCGCCGTGGCGCGCCAGCCCCGCTTGCGGTATAGTGGCGTGGCCGCGCACGGACCAGGCCGCCTGGCCCGTGGGTCCGTTCCCTCCGGCCAAGGCCCCCAACCCTATGCGCCCGCGCCTGCCCGTTCATCAGATCCGCCAATCGCTCGCCTCCTTCAATTGGAGCGCGGCCTATCGCGCCATCTACGACACCGTCTGCGGCGGCGCCACCCTCATCATGGTCTCCTTTGCCCTCGCCCTCGGCATCGAGAAAGAACAGATCGGCTGGATCACCAGCGCCGTCAGCTTCGCCTGCCTCTTGCAGATGCTTGGCCCCACCCTCGCCAGCGCCGTCCCCGACCGCAAGTCCTTTGTCCTGCGCCTCGGTTACGCCGAGCCCTTGCTCATGATGGCCGCGGTGGCCGCCTTGCCCTGGCTGCCGCAGGCCGCGCGCATCCCCGTCCTTGCCGCCGCCGTCTTCATGGCCGCCGCCTCCATCCAGCTCACCCGCCCCATCACCGAGGACTGGGTGGCCACCGTCTTGCCCGCCGGCCTGCGCGGACGCTATCTCGGCCGCCGCCTCCAGCTCGCCTCCCTTTTCGGCATCGCCGCCATCCTCGCCTCCGGCTTTCTCGCCCAGGCCGCCAGCAAGACCAACCCGCTCGGCTTGGCCGCCATCCTCGTCGGCGGAGGCGTCTTTGGCCTCATGTCCGTCGCCGTCCTGCGCCGCGCCACCATGCCCGACGCCATGGCCCGCGCCCGCTTCACCTGGGCCGGCTTCCGCCAGGTCTTCACCGAGCGCCCCTTCCGCCGCCTCATGCTCGCCGTCGCCATCTACAACTTGCCCTTCTTCTTCGCCTGCCCCTACTACCAGGTCTACTACCTGCGCATCCTCAACATGAAAGAGAGCTGTGTCGCCTGGATGATGGTCGGCTACACCGTCATCAAGGCCCTCACTTCCACGGCCGCCGGCCGCTGGGTGGACAGAGTCGGGGCGCGCCGCGCCATCCTGGTCTGCGGCCCGCTCTACGCCGTCTTTTTCGTTTCCTTCCCCTTTGCCACGCCCCAGTGCCCCTGGCCCGTCATCATCGCCTGGACCCTTGTCGGCCTCGGCGACGCCGCTTGGAACGTCGCCTACACCGCCAGCGTCTACGCCGCCATTCCCCCCGGCCCCAGCCGTCCCATGTTCTTCGCCGTCGCCAGCCTCCTCATGGTCGGCGCCTTCGGCGTCGGCGCCATCCTCGCCATCCCCCTCCTGCGCGCCCTCGAACCCCTGCGCCTCACCCTCTTCGGCCAGCCCCTCACCCACTTCCACATCCTCTACGCCCTCTGCGCCGCTGTCATGCTCCCCGGCTCCTTGGCCGGCCTCCTCTTCCCCTCCCAGCGCAAACCCAAAGCCTGAGGGGCGGCGGTCCCCGCCAGCGCCGCCCCCCCATCCACGCCGTCCTACCCCTTCTTCATCCCCGCCTCCACCATCCCGATCGCCTCATCCATCAACCCCGCCATGAAATCCACTTCCTTCTCCGTAATAATCAACGCCGGCGCCAGCACCAGGATGTCCCCGTTGTTCCGCAGGATCATCCCCCGCTCGTAGCAGTAATCGCGGATGCGCGACCCCGCGTTCACCTCCGGTCCCAGCGCCGCCCCCGTCTTCCGGTTCGCCATCAGCTCCACGGCCCACAGCAGCCCGATCCCCCGCACGCTCCCCACGATCTTGTGCCGCCGCGCCAGCTTGTCCAGCTTGCCCTTCAGGTACTTCCCCATCCGCGCCGCCCTGGCCACCAGCTTCTCCTTCTCGATAATCCCGATGTTCGCCAGCGTCGCCGCGCACGCGATTGTGTGCCCGCCGTACATCCCCCCGCTGCGGAACTCGCAGCCGGGCTTGCCACGGAACGCCGACGCCACCTTGGGCGTCGTCACCGCGGCCGCCAGGGGAATGTAGCCGCCCGTGAAACCCTTGCCGATGGTCATGATGTCCGGCGTCACCCCCCAGTGCTCGCACGCGAACCACTTGCCCGTCTTGCCGAACCCGGTCTGCACCTCGTCAAAGATCAAGATGATCCCGTGCTTGTCGCACAGATCCCGCACACCCTTCAGGTACCCCTTGGGCGGCAGGGGGTAGCCGATGTTCGATCCGGGGACGGGGTCCATGATGAGGCACGAGATCGTGCCCGGCCCTTCCCACTTCACCAGCTCCTCCATGGCCCGCAGACACGCCAGCCCGCACGTCTTCGGCTCGCGCCCCAGCTCGCACTTGTTGCACCGCGCCGCCGGCGCAAACACACACCCCGGAATCAGCGGCTCAAAGGGCTCGCGGAACCACTGCAGCCCCGTAGCCGACGACCCGCCCAGCGTCGTCCCCGAATACGAGTGCCGCCGCGCCATCACCTTCCACCGCTTCCGATCTCCTCGCTCCACGTGATACTGCCGCGCCATCTTGATCGCCGCTTCGTTCGCCTCCGACCCGCTGTTCACGAAAAAGCTCACCGACAGGTCGCCCGGCATGATCTCCGCCAGCTTGTTCGCCAGTTCGATCAGCGGCACGGTGAAGGTGTCCACGTAATTCGGGAAGAACTCCAGCTTTTCCGCCTGCTCCAGCACCGCCTTGCTGATCTCCGGCCGGTGGTGCCCGCAGATCGTCGTCAGCAGCGACGCGAACGTATCCAGGTACTTCTTCCCCTCGATGTCGAACAGATAGCAACCCTCTCCGCGCACGAAGATCTTCGCCCCCTTGGCCAGTTCCGCGTTGCTCGCGAAATGCGGAATGATCTTCTCCACCGCGTCCTTCTTCAGCCGAGCCGCCTCCGCCTTGCTCAACCCGCACGCATCCATTTCCTCTCTCCTCATCATCCAGCGCCCGCCTGCCATTGCTGTCGCCGTCCCTTGGGTCCGTCTCACGCCATCCCGATCACCCTCCTCGCCGCCTCCGCAATCGTCTCTGCCTGCGGCAGACAAGCCTGCTCCAGCCCCGGACTGAACGGCATCGGCAGGTCAGCCCCAGCCACCACCACCGGCGGCGCGTCCAGATAGTCAAACCCCTCCGCCACGATCCGCCGCACAATCTCCGCGCCCACGCCGCCGCGCGCCGGCGACTCATGCGTCACGATCACGCGCCCCGTCTTCTTCACCGACTCCAAAATCGTCTCCATGTCCAGCGGCCACAGCGTGCGCGGGTCAACCACCTCGACGCTCACCTCGCCCGCCAGCCGTTCCGCCGCGGCCAGCGCCTTGCGACGCGCATAGCCCATGGCCACCACGGTCACGTCCTTGCCCTCGCGCGCCACGTCCGCCTTGCCCAGCGGCGTCACCCACTCTCCATCCGGGACTTCCTCTTCCTCGTTGAACAGGCAGCGGTTCTCGATCACCAGCACCGGCCCGTCGTCGCGGATCGCCGCTTTCAGCAGCCCCTTCGCGTCGCGCGCCGTGGCCGGCATGCACACCTTGAACCCCGGCGTGTGCGTGAACCACGCCTCCAGGCTCTGCGAGTGCTGCGCGCCCTCCACGGTCCCCGCCCCAGCCTGCGCGCGGATGGTCACCGGCATGGCGAACTGTCCTCCCGACATGAACGGAATCTTCGCCATCTGGTTCACCACAGGGTCCATCGCCATCAAAATGAAGTCGATGTACATGATCTCCACGATCGGCCGCAAACCCGTCATGGCCGCGCCCGCCGCCAGCCCGCAAAACGCCTCCTCGCTGATCGGCGTCCCCACCACCCGCCTCGGCCCGAATCGCTCCAGGACCCCCTTGGTCAGCTTGTACACCCCGCCCGCGATATCCACGTCCTCGCCAATCACGAACACGTTCTCGTCGCGAGCCATTTCCTCGATCTGCGCCTCGCAGATCGCGTCCGCGTAGGTCAGCTTCCTCATGGCCGGCCCTCCCGCGCCAGAGCCTTCGCCGGGTCCGGCGCCGGACTCCGCCGCGCAAACTCCACCGCCTCCGCGATGTCGCGCTCCACCTCCGCCCGCAACTCCCGCGCGCCTTCCGCCGTCAAGATGCCCTCCGCGATCAGCCTCGCCTCGTGGCGCGGGATGGGGTCGCGTTCCGCCGACTTCCACAGCGCCAGCTCCGCTTTGTCCCGGCCATCCGCGATAATCCCGCAGTGCGGTTCCGCGCGATAGGTCTTGGCCTCGATGAACGCCGCCCCGCCTCCATTGCGCGCGCGTTCGACAGCCGTTCGGGTGGTCTCATACACGTCCAAAACGTCGTTGCCATCGCAGATCGCCCACGGCAATCCATACGCCGCGGCGCGCGGGGCAATGTCCTTCGTGCACGTGCTCTTGCCCACGGGCGTTGTCGCCGCGTACTGATTGTTCTCGCACAGATAGATCACCGGCAGCTTCCACAGCGCCGCCATGTTCAGACATTCGTGGATCACGCCCTGATTCGACGCGCCTTCGCTGAAGAAGCACACCGCCACCTGGTCCGTCTTCCGGTACCGCGCCGAAAACGCCGCGCCCAGCGCCAGCCCCATGCCCCCGCCCACAATGCCGTTCCCTCCCAGAAACCCCTTTTCCTTGCAGAACTGATGCATGGACCCCCCGAACCCGCCCGACAACCCGCTCGCCTTGCCCATCATTTCCGCCATGGTCCGCTTCAGGTCAAACACCTTGGCGATGCAGTGCCCGTGCGGCCGGTGCGTGCTTGTCACGTAGTCATCAGGCCGCAGCGCCTCGCACGCGCCTGCGGCCACGGCCTCCTGCCCGATATACAGATGAATCGCGCCCTTGATTCCGCCAGCGCGGTACAGACGCTTCACCTCTTCTTCGAATCGCCGGATGCTCAGCATCCGCCGCAGCATCCGAACCCGCGCCGCCTCATCCGCGGCCGAGTTGATCTTTGAACCAGCGCGTTTCGCCGCCATTTGCCATCTCCGCCGGAATGGGATTCATCCCATGATGCCCGTGGTCTCCATTACGAGATCGGCGTCACCGTAATCCCGCCGTCCGCCCGCACGATCGCCCCGTTCACATACGACGACTCATCCGACGCCAGGAAGAGCGCCACCCGCGCCACCTCCTCGGGCTCGCCCAGCCGGCCCAGCGGCGCGCGGGAGAAGAAGTACTTCGCGTCAAACGCCGGGTTGTCCAGACTGCTCGCCTTCACCATCTCCGTGGCCACGCCCGCCGGGCAAACGCAGTTCACGCGCACCCCTTGCTTGCCGTACTCCACGGCCAGCGACCGCGTCAGCGACACCGTGGCCCCCTTGGCCGCCGTGTACGCGTCGCACCCCGGAATCCCCATCACCGCCGCGCTCGACGCCGTATTGATGACCGACCCGCCTCCGCTCTCCGCCATCAGCGGAATGCCATACTTGCAGCACAGGAACACGCTTCGCAGGTTGATCCCGATCACCCGCTCCCACGTCTCCTCGCTCAGCTTCGTCACCGGCCCGTCATGGTTGGGCAGAAACACCGACGCGTTGTTGTACAGCACGTTCAGCTTGCCGTGCATCTCCCGCGTCCTTTTCATCAGCGCCTGCACGTCCGCGCTCAGCGAGCAATCCGTCCGCACAAACGCGGCCTCGCCCCCGGCCGCGCGAATCCTCGCTTCCGCCTTGCGCCCCAGTTCCTCGCTGATCTCCGCAATCACCACCTTCGCCCCCTCGCGCGCGAAAAGCTCCGCCGCCGCGAACCCGATCCCACGGCCCGCGCCCGTGATGACCGCCACCTTCCCGTTCAGTCACGCCATGACTTCACCTCTCCGATCCTCGGCCGGCTTCCGACAACAGCCGGCCCCGGTCCACGGGGTACCGGCCGCATTCGCGCGCGGTCTTCACCATGGCCGCGTAGTTTTCCGGCTTTACCGACTGCGTAATCGTGTTGGCCGACGACAGGATGTGCGGGCCCATCGCCGACACCGTCGCCAGCGCGCGCTTGGTTTCGCGGACCACCTCCTCCATGCTCCCCCGCGAAAGCAGGTCCACGTTGATGTTCCCCATCACGCTCAGCCGGCCTCGGTACTTCTCCAGAATCGGCGCCAGCTCCATGCCCGGCACAGGCTCCAGCGGACCCAGGCAGTCCAGCCCCGTGCCCACCAGCATGTCCAGCAGCTTGCGGATGTCGCCATCCGTGTGCTTGATGCAGTAGAGCCCCGCCTTCTTGACCGCGCCCACCACCTGCGTATCCGCCGGCAGCACAATCTCCTCGAACTGCCTCGGCGACACGAGCGGCCCGTTCTTGTCCGAGTAGTCGTCGCCCAGCAACACAACGTCCGCGCCGGCCTTGGCCGCCAATCCCGCCAGTTCCGCGTGATACGCCGCCCCGATCTTCATCAGGTCCTTGACGAACTCCGGCCGCAGCGCGAAATCCAGCAGCAGATGCTCCAGCCCGCCGCGCAGATACACCGCCGGCGCCCACCCCGATTCCGCTACCAGGCAGATTGCCTTCTCGCCGTTGGGATACTTGGCCTTCAACCGGCGCAGTTTCTCCAGAACCGGCGACTTGGCCGGGTCCGGCGGCTTATACGCGGCCAGGTCCTCCGGCGTCTCCACCGGCGCGGGCGCAAGCGGAACCGGCACGCCGCCGTGGGGCGCAATCTGCAACGCGCCCCATTTGTCGCGGAACACGCGCCGCTCGCGGTCAACCCACTCAACCTCGCTATCCGCGTAGACCATGGTCTGAACACAGACCATGTCCAGGCCGATGGCCTCGGCCAGCGCGTTGCCGTCCGCCACGCCGCACAGCGCCTTGGCCACGCCCGGGTCGATCCACAGCTCGGCCATCGGCACGCGGTCCGGCAGCCGATGTTCGAGCGTCGCCGCGATGCGCTCCCGCGAGTTCAAGTCCGCCTCCTTCCCGCCCTTGTTCCGCGCCTTCTTCACCTCGCCCCCAACAACCCCTTCACTGCTCCCGCGATCTTCCGCGCCGAAAGCCCGAATTGATCCAGCAGCCATTCATGGCCGCCCACCTTCGACACATAGCGGTCCGGCAGCCCGATCCGCAGGAACTTCTTCGGCGCCACGCCCGCGTCGCACAGGGCCTCGGCCACCGCGCCGCCCAGGCCGCCGTTGATCTGATGCTCTTCGATCACCACCACGCCGCCGGTCTCGCGCGCCGCGGCCGCCGCGGCCTCCACATCCAGCGGCTTCACCGTGTGCATGCTCACCACGCGGCACTGAATGCCGGCCTTAGCCAGTTCCTCGGCCGCCGGCATGACCTGGTTCCCGATGGTCCCGGTGAAGATCAGCGTCACGTCCCCCCCTTCGCGCGCGGTGATGGCCTTGCCCAGCTTGAACTGGATCGGCTTGGCGTGCACCGGCGGCTCCTTCTTGTACCCGCAGCGATAGTACACCGGCCCCTGATGCTCGATCATCGCGTGCACCGCAGCCTCGGCCTCGGCGAAGTCACACGGGCACACCACCACCATGTTCGGCAGCGACCGCATGATCGCGATGTCCTCCGTGGCCTGGTGCGAAACCCCCAGCGCCCCATACGCCAGCCCGCCGCCGATGATCACGGTCTTGTGGTTCACGTTGTGATAGCACGAGTCGTTGCGAATCTGCTCCAAGCACCGCAGCGTAGGGAAGTTGGCGATGGAATACGTGATGGCGATGTTGCCCTCCATGGCCACCCCGCACGCCACGCCGGCCATGTTCTGCTCCGACACTCCGCAGTTGTAGAACCGCTCCGGAAACGCCTCCGCAAAAGGCTCGATCTCGCCGTACCCGATGTCCGCCAGAATCAAGTAGATGCGCGGGTCCTTGCGCGCGATCTCCACCAGCGTCTTGTTGAACAGGGATCGCATGTCATGCCACTCCGATTTCTTTGAGCGCCCGGGCCAGTTGTTCGTCGTTCACCGAGCCGTAATGACACGACACCGTGTCCTCCATCCAGCTCACGCCCTTGCCTTTCACCGTGCGCGCCGTCAGCCACGACGGCTTGCCCGGCTCAAACGGGAGCGTTTTCAGCGCCGCGTCAATCGCCTCCACGTCGTGGCCGTCCACTTCGCGATAGGCCCACCGGCACGCGCGGATCTTGTCGCCCAGCGGCTCCAAGTCCAGCACGTCCTTGCTGTAGCCCAGCGCCTGCACGCGGTTGTAGTCCACCACCACCACCAGGTTGTCAAAGTGATGCTGCGCCGCGAAGAGAATCGCCTCCCACGTCGACCCCTCGTCGCAGTCGCCGTCGCTCATGAGGCACACGACGCGATGCTTTGCGCCCGCGCGTTTGGCGGCCAGCGCCATGCCGCACGCCACGGGCAGGCCGTGGCCCAGCGATCCGGTCGAAAACTCCACGCCCGGAACGTGATGGCTGATGTGCCCCATCAGCTTCCCCTCGTCGCGGTAATAGCCCTGCAACCACTCCATGGGGAAGAACCCCAGCTCGGCCAGGATGGCGTACACGCCGCCGCCGCCGTGGCCCTTGCTCAAGATAAACCGGTCGCGGTTCGGATCGCGCGGGTTCTTGGGGTCCACCTTCAGCACGCGCTTGTACAGCACCGCCAGCAGCTCCGCCATGGACAACATGCTGCCCACGTGGCCGCTTTTGCCGCGGTGCGTCATGCGCAGACAATGGCCGCGCACCTTCTTGGCCAGCTCGCGGCACTCTTCCACCCAATTCTCGCCACTCTTCGCCATCGCCGCTCCTCCAGCCCGGCGCTTGCCTGCGGAAATGGACGCGCATTTCCGCAAGCAAACGCGCCTGGCACACCCTCACGGCCACTTCGACTTGAGCGTTCCGTTGCGTTTGGTTGCGCAAATGGCCGCGCTGATTTGCGCAACCAGACACCTGATCACGAAACCCCGAACTCTTTCTCGGCGCGCGCCACCAGCGCATCCATGTCCCGCAGCTTGTCTTCCGGCCACGCCGGCGCTTCCCATTTCTCCAGATTCGCCCGCCACTTCTCCTCGCACTTTTTCAGAATCGCTTTCTCGCTGCCGTCCCACGCGCCCGCCGTTGGATCGTCCGACCGGAACATCTCCGAAGTCCAGAACTCGCGGCAATGCGCCAGCGTGTGGTCGCACATCAGGAAGTTTCCCTTCTCCCGTGTCACCGCCACCACCTCGTCCCAGTCCAGCGTGTCGTCGTTGATCGGCACGTCGCGGCGCCACGCCCACAGCGCCTTGCGAATCTCCATGTCCAGCATCAACTGCGTGGGCGATCCCAGCCCGCCCCCATGCAGCGTGCCCATGCCCGCGTAGGGCACTTCGGGATCGCCTTCCCACCGCTGACGGCAGCTTGTCCCGTACCAGTTTTCGAACACCGCCTGCAAACCCGGCCGCCGCGCCGTGGGGCTGAAGTGAACCTCCACCATGCAGTGCCCGCCCCAGCGCTCGTTGAAGATCTGCCGCACCGCGTTGTTGAATAGGCCCATCGCCGGCCCCAGCGTGGTCGAGTTGCCGTTGCGCATATCCGCCACCATGCAGATCACGCGGCCGCTGAGGTCGGTCTCCGGATCCGCCATCCAACAAATGGCCATGCCGCCCAGCAGCTCGGCCGCGCCCATCACCACCGCGCCCGCCATGGTCACCGGCGTGCTCACCCCAAGCGTCGGCATGGTCGCCACGTGATAACGGTTCACCCCGCGCTTCTTGCGCTCCAGAATATCCTCCGCCGACCGCTTTTCCAGGATGAGCGGCATGGTCATGCACTCCGATCCGGCCAGATACGCCGAGCTTTTCGCGTCGCCGGTCAGGATTTCGCTCGCCTCTTTGAGATACTTCACCACCTCGGGGTAGATGGCCTCGATCCCGGCGAACTTGGCCGTCAGGTTCATCGCCCGCCGCAGCGACGCCAAGCGCTCCGTCTGCGGCGCAACGTCCTGGCGATACCACATGCTCGTGTACCCGATCTCCGGCGTCGCCTCCGCCAGCTTCATCATCTGGTCAAAGACCGCCGTATCCACCGGCCGCGGCGCCTGCTTCGCGTCGTCGTAGAACGTCGTCGGCCCGCAGTCGAACGCCTGCATCAGAAACCGCTTCGCATACTCCTCGCGGAACCACCCCTGCTGCCCGGTCCAAGTCAGGTGATGCGTCCAATCCGGCCCGCACGTCAGAACCAACTCGTGGTTCGCCTCATACGCGTCCTGTGTCTTCTTCTGAAACGCAGCCATTTCGCTGATCACCTTGGCCGGGATGCGCAGCCTGCCGTCCGGCCCAGCCTTGGCCCCGCGCTTCAGGCACAGCGCCGCCAGCTCTTCGTTCTCCACCAGAATCCCCGTCTCCGTCACCAGCCGCAACGCCTTTTCCGCAAGCGGCTCCACCTGCGATGATTTCAGCATCCCCCCCACTCCTCTTGCCGTTGCCGCTCGCCGTTCTCCGCGCAAACCCGTCGCCGCCGTTCGTCCCTCTTCGCCGTTCTTCGTGCTCTTCGTGTCTTTCGCGGTCTCCGCTGTTCTTCCTTCTTTGCGCCTTCGCGTCTTCGCGTGAGCCCGCCGTTGCCGTCCGCCGTTCGCCGTCCTCCGCGCCTACGCCTTCCCCCGGCCCCGCGGGGCCGCCAGCGTCCTCCCCTCGCAGAACCCGGGCCGGAACAGATATCTCCGCACCGCCTCGCCGCTCTTCTCGTCCCACAAAATCTCCAGCGCCTTGGCCGCGATCTCCTCGTTGGGTGGAACCGCGGTCGTCAACTCCAGTCCTGGCGTCGCATACAGCGGCTGGCCGTTCAGATTCACCACCGACACGTCCTGCGGCACGCGCAGCCCAGCGCGCCCCAGCGCCTCGATCAACCGCACCGCCAGTCCGTCGTAAGGCGTCAGCAGCGCTGTCGGCCCTTGGCGGCCTTCGGCGAAAAGCTGCTCCACCGGCGGCGTCCGGTAGGGCGGGGTCAACAGCATGTCCTCCTCGCGCAGACGCAAGCCTTTGCGCTCCAGCGCCTGGCGCAGACACGCCTCCGCCCGCCTCCGAGGCCCGTCCGACCCATCTACCCACCCGATGCGTTGATGCCCAGCCGCCACAATCTTGTCCACCGCCAGCTCCACCCCCGCCTCCTCGTCAAACGCCACCAGGTGGTCGCGCCGGCAGTCTGTCCAAAAGTCGTTCACCACCACGCAAGGCGTATGATGCGACCGCAACTGCCCCCGGATCTCCTCCTCAAACCCCGGCGTCTCCGGCACGGTGGGGAACTTGATCACTCCCGACACCTTCATGCGCAGCGCCTCGCGCACAAACTCCCGCTCCACCGCCGGCTGCTCGTCCGTGACGCAAAGTACGATTCGGTACCCCTGTTCGCTCGACTTGATGGTGAAGAGCTGCGCCAGCCGGATCACCTCCGCGTTCAAGATGTTAGGCAGGATCAACCCGATCAGCGCGGCCCGGCCCCCGCGCTCCCGCCGCGCCACAAAGGCGCCCGCCCCTTGCTTGCGCCTCACCAACCCCTCCTGCGCCAGCGTCTCCAGCGCCTGCCGCACCGTCCCCCGGCTGCACGCAAACTCCGCCGCCAGCTCCATCTCCGTCGGCAGCCCGTCCCCGGCCTTCAACCCCCGCTCGCGGATCATCCGCCGCACCGCCGCGGCCACCTGGACGTGTTTGGGCGACACCTTGGGCATGGCGAACCTTTCTCTCAAAACCGGAAATTAGTATAAACAACTTTCTGGGGATATGCAATCCGAATTTCAGGATGATTTTTGAGCGGGGGGCGGGTTCTGAATCTTGCGGGTTCCGTTGGCCTCTGGCGCAACGCCGCCAAGGCGGGTCTCTGCCGCCACGCATGCGATCCGCGGCGCACCCGCCGCCGGCGCCGTCCTCGGCCTCCGCGCCGCCATCGTGCGCATCCCGTCCCCCGGCGCGGTGCGAAAAATGCGCTTGCGCAAGGCCTTTGCCGCAAGCTTCCAGCTTTCGTGCAGAAAAATGGTCCCGGGGAGAAACAACCGGCGCCAACTCGGAGGCGCCGTTGCAGCCCAGGCCGCGCATCGGACGGGCGCAACGAACTCAGCGCCGAGCGCAGCCCTGGGCAGCCGGACAGCCACCCATCGCGATCCGGCCTTCCCGCCAAGGGGGGATTCGTGAGCCGAGCGGGACGGCCTTCGCCACGATACGGAACATCCGATTCAGGACTCAAGATGTATGAACAACTGAAACCGGCTCTCTCATTTCAGGCACAACTCCATCGCCCTCGTCCGCGGAATAGCGGTGGGGTGGTTCTTGAGGACCTGGCGCATCTCCTCCGGCTTCCGCGCCATCTCACGGTCATCCACGTGGAACCTCGGCGACACCGTGACGCCATCGAGCCACCCGTCATACTCCGCCGCCGGCCGCAACACAAACCCCTTCCACGTCCCGAATGGAATCCCTTTTTGCGTCACGTGGCCTTTGGCCAGGTCCGGTCCCAGCGTCACTTTCTCCCACTTTCCGTCCGGGCATGGCAGCGCCTCGTCCGAAAGCGATCTTGCGCCACGATCAAATGACCACAACCAAGACGCCCCGTCAAGGTCAGCCCCTTTCCCCAATCCGTCCTGCGGGTCCGGCCTGTCCGACTCCTCCCCCATGACTTTTTGGCCTGTCTCCTATACGATAGGGGGCAGCCGCGCAGCCGCCCCAGCCTCCAACCCTTGAGGAACCCCGCGCATGAGCAAGAAGCGCCGTCCCAGGCCCGAATCCGGCCAGGACGCGGCGCCCCGCCGCCCGGCCCACGGCGGCGCTCCCTCCAGCCGCGACCTGTTGGCCCTGGCCCACAGCCGCCGCTACCGCCCTATGACCGTGGACGACATGGCTGCCCATTTCGGCCTCGCCGGCGACGATGCCCTCACCGCCCTCGCCGGCACAGTTCGCGCCCTCGAACTCTCCGGTGACCTTGTCGAGGTCAAGGCCGGCTGCTTGGCCGCGCCCGAGAAGCTCGGCGTGCTGGTGGGACGGCTCAACTGCAACGCGCGCGGATTCGGCTTTGTCTCGCCCCTGCGCGAAAAGGAT
>CAYYEE010000071.1:0-13368 GCA_964470775.1 uncultured Planctomycetota bacterium
CCGCGGGTCCCCAGTTGCCCGCTCCGTCCTGCGCGCGAACGTGCAGATAGCACAGATTCTTGCCAAGTCCTTCCAGTTTCCACGATGAAGCTTTGACCGGCTCGTTTACTCCGGGCAACGCAAAGGGGTCGGCGTCCACCTTCCACGCGAAGGCCTGGATGCCAGTCAGGTCGCGGCCGGCCGCCGTGACAGAAGGTAATTCGTGGACAGGACCAAGGACGCAGACGTTGTCCAGTTGCAGGCACTCGTCCGGTTTTGCCGGTCCCTCGTGGATGATGGCGACGGAACTGATCTTAACCGGGCCGGTGGTCCGAATGACTCTGCCAAGGAGTCTCCCGATGGGGATGGCCACGTGCCGCCAGGTGTCGTCCGCCGTCAGGGCCGGGATGGAGAGCTTGTGGCGCGTGTTGGACGGCCGGACAGTGAGGTTCACTCCCACGGAGTCGCCATTGGCGTAGAGCAGCAGACCCACGCGCGTTCTGGGAGGGATGCGGTAGTCGAAGGTGAGCCAGGGGTAGGCGCCCAGATCATAGGCTGTGGACACGAGCGTCACGCCCCAGGGCTCCTGCGAAGCGGCGGCCACCACGATGGACTTGTCGCCGCGGCGGCGTTCGAGGCTGCGGATGTGGGTGCTCGCGGCCTTCCCGTACGGGGCCAAAGTCTCGCCGTTGTCGAAGGTTTGGAACAGGAAATGGCCCGATTCCTTCAGTGTCAGGACCGGCGGCGGCGGTTCGAGCTTGTCGTCTTTGTGCTTGATGACCATGCGCCAGACGCTCTCGGGTCCGGTGTTGCCGGCGAAGTCGGCGACCGGGCCGGCGTGGAACACGCGCTCCTGCCCGTCGGGCACGACGCCAAAGGAAGGCGGCGCTTGCTGAGTCCATTCCCACGCAAACTGGCAAGCGGCGTGCCGGAAGGTGGAGAAGGCGGGGCGCGCTTTGAGTTTGGGTTCCTCCAGGGACACGGCAAGGGATGACTCGTCAATGCCGGAGCCTGTCTCCACGAACCGGATGACCGCTTCCTCGGAGGCGGGGATCGTCCGGTTCGCGGCGGGCAGGGGCTGGGGCGCAGTGTTGTCGATCAGGAACTGATAGTGGGCCGTTGGCCCCCAGATTCCGGCCTTGTCCTGGCCGCGGACGTGGAAGAACAGCTTGCCCTCACTCAGTCCGGAGAAGGCCGCCTTGCCCTCGGCGGACAATATCTTTTCGGCCGGGACCGTGCGCGGATTCGCGTCCCATGTGTAGGCGTAGCCGGCGATCCCGCTGGTGTCCGCGCTGGTCCAGGTGAGCTGCAGCGGCGTGGCCGTGGTTCGCGCCGGGGCGATGCGGATGTTGGCCAGGCGGACTTGCGCGCCTGGCGCCGTGGCGCAGTAGCCGGAGTTGGCTACCTGCACGGCGGTCATGGCGTAGGGCGTGCTCTTGATCCCCAGGGATTCAACGGCGGCGCGGATGTTCACTTCCGCCGAGCGCCATTGGCCGTCGTCCACCACGTCCGGGATGCGGCCGGCCGCGTTCGCGTCAGGGCCCTGGTCCGTGAAACGCAGCCAGCGGGTGTGGCCTTTGAGAATCAGACCCCAGTCAAGGTCGGTCATGGGATTGATGGCGTAGTCAAAGGCCAGGATGGGGGCCTTGCCGGCGTGCAGGGGGGCGCGGCAGAGCAGAGTGGACATGTTGCCCGCGAACTTGCGGTTGACGATGCGGAGGGAGCTGTCCCCGGGCTGGGGTCCCTCGCTCTCCACAATCGCGGCCGTGAAGGCCGGCGACGAGACTTGAACGCTGGCCAGTTCTTCCGCGGAAGAGAGGTGGAGGGGATAGGCGCTCAGGCTCGGAGCGGAGGGAGGCGTCTTGTCGGCCTTGAAGCTGTAGACCGCTTCCCACGTCATGGTCTGGGCCGCGCCGGCCACGCCGCCCTGAATCTGGCGGCGTTTGCCGGCGGTGAGGGAAAAGGACACCTTCTGACCGTCGTTGAACTCGGCCCGCAGGCGGGACAAGTCCAGGATCAGGGCGTTGCGATCCCATCGGGCCAGGTTCAGAGGGGCCTCGGTCGTGTTGACCAACAGGCGGCTCGCGGCCAGGTTGAGCGCCGCGGACGCGAGCGGAGCGAACTCCACGCGGATGGGTCCGCCGCCCCACGGGGCGCCGTTGGCGGGCTGGGCCGACTGAAGACGGAGCGGTTCTGGGTCGGCGAGGATGGGGATGTGGGCAACGGCGCGCCACGCGCCGCCGGGCTCGCGCGTCTTAATATTGGCGAACCACAGGCCAGGTTGAGGACATTCGACGCTGCACGTCTTGTCATTGCCCGAAACGGCGCCGCCTGGGTCGGCGGGGGCGGGGGTGAGGGATAGACTCCGCTCCACCGGCGAGTCCTTGCCGCCAGTCCGGTCGAAGACCGCGCGCGCGCACCCCTGGGTCGTGATGCGGAAGTCGTCAATCCAGTACGTGGCGTTCTGGGCGTTGCCGTTGAAGCCGGCCAGGGTGTAGCCGGGATGGTAGCACCCGAGGCGCACGTCGTTGCAAAGCAGGGCCGGGCCGGCGGGGTAGGTCTCGCGAACGGCGCGGCCCATGTCGAAGGACGCCTCGCGCCACTTGCCGTCGGCGACAACGTCAGAGACGCGGCCCAGCATGACCATGTTCTCGTTGCTGTCGTCAGGCCCCGTGAGATGGATGAAATGCCACGTCTCGTTGATGAGGAAGTAGAGGTTGACGCGGACATCAGGCGGAATGCGGTACTTGAAGCGCAGGTCGGCGACACTGGCCAGGTCGAGGAACGGGATCGGCAGTGCGGCGCCAAACGTCCCGCCGGAGCGGATGTTGAGGAGTTTGAGGCAGCGCTGGCCCGGAGAGGGGCCGGTGTCCAGGGACAAGTCCGCGCCCTGGTCCGCGTCCGGGTTGCGCCAGCCATCCAGGCTTTCCTCGAACGGGCAGCAGGCGCCGGGGTGCGTGGAGCTGGCCACGGGCGTGACGGGGGGGGGCTGGGGGGGCTCGTCAGGGGCGGAGTCGAACACCGGCGCCGGCGCCGGCCGGGTGTGGGTGTAGGAGATGCGCGTCCGGGCGATGACGATCGAGTTGTCCATGGTCCAGATAGCCATGCGTTTGCCCTGCAAGGGCTTTGGATCGTCGTAGGCCATAACCAGCGCGTCGTCGAAGTAGACCTCGATGCGGCCGCCGATCCGGCGAACCTTGACGTAGTACCAGGCGCCGTGGATGGGGCGCCCGCCCGGGTCCCAGGACACGGGGATGGCGCGGCGGGCGGGGTTCGCTCGGCGGTTGCACGGCACCAGCTCCCGGTAGGCGGCCGCCACCTCGCGGCCCGCGCGCATGATGCGCGACCAGCGGCCTGTCCACTGCGGGTCCCAGCCGTTGATGATGACGCTGTAGCCCGAGTCGAGGTTGCGGCCGTCGCCGCAGAGGGACACGTTGATCTCGCCGGGCCGGGGATAGCTGCTGGCCATGCCGCGCTGCATGCGCATCCCCGCGTAGAACTCGATGGTCTGGTCGCCGTCGAACTCGCGCTTGTTCCATGCCGCGGCCACGCCGTTCCAGCCGGTGGCGCTCAGCCACGACCACCGCGGATCGCAGGCGAAACGGTTCGTCACCTCCCACACGCCGCTGGTGAACCAGTCCGCCGGCGCTTGCGTGAAGAGGTAGTCCTTCACGTCGTACTGGGTCACTTGGACCTGCTTGGCCTGCGCCGCGGGCAGACGCACGCCGACGCGGCTGCCGCGGGGCGGATGGGGGTCGAAGTAGGAGAAGACGGCCGCGCCTGCCGCGGACAGGCGCGTCAGCCCGCCTTCCAGAGACAGCGCCAAGTCCTGGCCTGCCGCCAGCGGACGCGCGGCGAGGTCATAGGACCCTTTGGCCAGTTCTTTGCCGGCTCTGCGCAGAGACGCCTCCATCTTCTTGCCGTCGGAGGACAGCGCCACGACGTACCCTGATTCCGGTTGGGTCTCCGTAGCGGCCAGAAGAGCCTCGACCTTGGGCAGCACAGGCAGGTAGACGCACAGAGGGCCATAGAAATCGCTCTTGTGCCACCAGAGGTCCGAGTCGCTGGCCGCGGGCTCCCACCCGCCCGCCACCGACGCCCAGCCCACCATGTAGGGGTCTTGCGCAAAAAGCTTGGTCCGGACGACCTGGCTGGCGTCCTCTTGAAGGCGGAAAGAGACGCAGGGGCTGCGCACGACTATGTCGCCGGACGCGGCGAGGCCAGGCCTGGCTTGGGTGAAGTTCGCGCAAGGCGCGGCGAAGAGCAGGCGTCCGTCCACATAGGCGCGCGCGACGCCGGGTTGCGTGGCGTCGAGGCGGAGCTCGATCGGCCGGCCGGGCGGCGTGGTCACGGGCGCGGCGGCAATCTCCACGAGGCGGCCGTCCTTGGGCGTCAAGAGGCGGACCTGGGACGAGCCGCCGGCCGCGGTGTCGAGACGCATCTCCGCGGCCGTGGCCGCGCCGGTGTCGAAGAGCAGAGACAGCGCGCCGTTGGCCTTGGCCGGCACGGCCACAGCCTGGACCGAGGACGGCGGCCATTGGGCTGGACCGAGCCAGAGCCGCGCTTGCGCTGATTCCGGCGTGAGGGCCACATGATCCTTGCAGCCGATGGGATTGGGGCCGGCCGCGGCGTAGCGCCAGCGGCCTTCCATTGTGGCGAGGGCCAAGGCGCCGGCGGTGTCGAAGCGCAGCGTCTCGCTTGTGACGACCGAGATGTCGTCGAAAAGGGCTGGGCCGTCGGCGGCGTAGAGCCCCACGCGCCCCATGGCGGCGCCTTTCCACGGGACGTCCATGGTGACCGTGCCGTCCACCAGCGCGGTCAGGCGGCCGGCCGCCGTGGCCAGCGCGAGGCGATACCATTGGCCGGCCGCGCCCGTGACGCCCGCGCGCGCAAGAACCGTCTCCTTGCCGCCCTTGATCGAAACAAGCTCCATGGGGCAGGGCTTCTCGACAATGGACCTCAGCCGCCAGCGCAAGAGGACGCAGTTGTCCTTGTCCAGGACATGGACCGCGAGACCGACCGAGCCTCCTTGGGTCTTAACCGACAACGACGCTTCGTAGTCCGAGGCGTGGGGGTCGCCGCTGGCGCAAAGCGCGGGCGCGCCATCCTGGCCGGGCTGGCCCTCGTAGCTGAAGTAGTTGGCGCTGTGCGCCGCGTCCATGTTGCGGCCCTGGCGCTCGGGGTGAGCCAGGGCCGACTCGCGGACGGTGTGCAGGCGCCACGCGCCCGAGAGCGTCTCCCATGGGTTCTGGTCCTGCTCGGTGCGCATGAAGTCGTCTTGAAGGTCGATCGGGGCAAAGGGCCGGACGGCGCGGCGGCGGAGTCGCAGGGGCTGGCCCTCGGAGGAAACGGCAAAGGCGCCTTGGGCGGGGGACGCGTCCAAGACGCGTAACTGCTCCACGCCGTCCAGCAGCACAGCGAGCCATGCGGCGCGGCGGCGGAAGATGATTTCCACGGCCTGGCCGGGCTGGCGGGGTTGGGCCGCGGCTGTGGCCAACTCCGTTTCTTTGCCTTGCGCCAAGCGAGACAGTTGGAGCCGGCCGCCGGCGAGTCGCAGGCGGAAGGCGTTCGCGCCGCTGGCCGCGGCGAGGGTGTCGAACTCCGTCACGGCCTGCGCGGCCTGGGTTGGCTCCAGCGTAAAGATCGCGTCGTACGCTGGGCAGGTTGATTTCGCGAACACGGTGTAGGCCACGCCGCCGAGGGTGATCGTCTCGGGCGCCGGGGCCGGAGGAGGGGGCTCGGCGGGTTTGGCCGGGCTCGCGGCCGCGGGAGCCGCCGGCCCGGCTGGGGCTGTCTGGGCGAGCCCAAAGCCACCCCATCCGGCGAGCACTAAACACAGCAGCAGCGTTCTTCTATGTATCATGGCATATTCGATGTCGCGTGTTGGGCGCGGGATCAGGGGCGGTTCCGGCGCGGTACCAAGTCAGGTCCTATTCCATTGTAGCGCGTCCCGCTCATCCGGGAAATGGCGCACGCGGTTGTTGACTCAGCCGCCGGGCGCGCCTACGATGTTGTGCAACTTGTCCGTGCGGCGAAGGTTGCGCCGCGTCTCCAATGGAGCCTTTCGTCATGTTTACCTTTGATCCGCGATCGGGCCGCATCAGCGCGCCGGACACCCCATTCAAGAACGGACGCCTGGCCTTCCGGCTGAGGGAGTTCGTCTGCTCGTCTGATTCGATGGAGTGGAAGGCGTCCGGCCGCGTCGCGGTCGCGGTCAAGGGCGGTTGCCAGTTCTCCGTAGGCATCAAGGGTCCGGCCTTGCGCGTCGAGGTCAAGAACGCGGGCGGCCAGGATGTTTTCTTCGAGGACGCGACGCTCAGCTTCAGTCCGGCGGATATGGGCGGCGGGCTGGAAGCGGGAGAGCACTTGGAGTTCATCCACTCCTTCAGTTTCGAGAAGCTCTCGGGCGTCAAGAAGGTCGGCTTGCCCACGCGCTGGCTGGACCCCAATCCCGAGAGTTCCATGATCTACGTCGTGCGTCACATGGTAACGCAGGAGAGCTACCTTTTCTCCATCCTTCCGCCGCTGCAAGGCGACTTCGTGACGTTCCGCGCGCTTCACGCGGAGGCGCACATGGAGGGGCGCTTCGGCGTCTTGATCCGCAGCGAGCAACGGCGGCTGCTGCGCAAGGGCCGCAAGGCCGCGTTGACGCCCATTCGGCTGGAGAAGGGCAAGGACCCGCTGGCGCTGCTCAACAGCGCGGGCGACGATCTGGCCGAGGCGATCCGCCGGCCGCTGAAGAGTGTGCGCACGGGTTGGAACTCATGGGACTACTTCGCGGGCGCCGTGACCTCCAGGGACATCTTCGAAAATCAGAAGACGGCCAAGAGCCTTTTCGGAGGCCAGGTGAATCTGTTTGTGATTGACGAGGGCTGGGAGCCGCGTTGGGGCGCGTGGGTAGCCAACTGGAAGTTCCCGGAGGGAACCAAGGGTTTCTGTCAGAAGATCAAATCGCAGGGCGGCGCGCCAGGCGTCTGGACGGCTCCTCTTCTGGTCAACACCTACACGGATATCTTCCGCGCGCACCCGGACTGGTTCGGCCGGGGGAAAGACGGCCAGATCGTTCAGAAGCTCTACAGCTATGGTCCCATGGCTTACCTGGACATTACGCATCCTGAGGTCGAGGCCTTCGTCTTTGATACTTTCCGCCGTCTGCGCAGCGATGGCTTCGAGTACTTCAAGGTGGACTTCACGCAGTGCGTTCTCGAGTGCGACCGTTTCCGCGACGCCACGGTTCCTCGGGGCCTCATCCTGCGCAAGGCGTTCGAGACGATCCGCAAGGCCATTGGCGAGAGCGCTTACCTTTTGGCGTGCGGCGCGCCCTACGAATCCGTGCTGGGCGTAGTGGACGCGGTTCGGACTACAGGCGACATTCACAACTTTTGGGCGCACGTGCTCGCCAACGCGGCCAGCATGGCCGCGCGGTGGTGGACGCACCGGAAACTGTGGAACGTGGACCCCGACTTCCTGATCGTGCGGACCCCCGAAACCACGGACGACAAGCAACTCAACCGCACCCTCTCGGTCAAGCCCTTCAGCTACCGGGACTACTGGGTAGCTGGCCGTGAGCTCAACATCAACGAGGCCCGCGCCTACGCGCTGCTGGTTTATCTTTCCGCCGGCGACGTGATTCTGGGCGACGATCTCGCCAAACTCAACGCGCAGGGCGTGGACATCTTGCGCAAGGTCCTGGACCGCAGGCTCGAGGACGCGGCCGTGCCGCTGGACATGTTCGACCACCACGGCGGCCTGCCCGCCCTGTGGATGGCCGAGGAGGAGGACTGGCACTTCCTGGGCGTGTTCAACTGGGAAGAGGAGTACCTTGAGTTCCACGTGGACTTGAAGGAGCTGGGCATCGGCGACTGCCGCGACATCGAGTTGCTGTGGTCAGGCAAGAAGTTGCAGCCCGAGAGCGGCCTGATGACCGTGCGTCTGGCCCCGCGTTCTTGCGAAGGGTTGCGGATTTGGAAGAAGTGAATCAGGGGCAGGACTCGGCCGCCGCCCCGAGGCAGCCCTGGCTGCCGCGGAAGCGGGCGGCGGCGTGCGCGCTGGCGTTGATTGTCTTGCTGGGGGCGGGGGCGCGGCTGTGGCGGGTGGGCGGGCCGTCGTTGTGGATGGACGAGGCCACGAGCGTCTATCTGGCCCGGTTGCAGTTCGCGACCGAGGCCGAGCGCGGCCGCTTGGACCTGGCGGAGCGCGTGGCTCTGATGGCGCGCCATTGCGGCAAGCACGATCTTCACCCGCCGGGATATCAGTGCCTGCTGTTGCTGGCCTTGGAGTGGCTGGGCGCCAGCGAGGCGGCGGCGCGCGCGCCGTCGGCGCTGGCGGGCATTGTGTCCGTGGCTCTGCTCTACTGCCTGGCTTCCACGCTCTACGGACGGGCGGCAGGGCTTGTGGCCGCGGCGTTGGGGGCTGCATCGGCGCATCTTGTGTTCTTCTCTCGGGACGCGCGGCTGCACAGCCTGCTGGCGTGTCTGACGCTCGGCCATGCGTGCCTGCTGGTGAGTCTGGTCCGGGCGCCGAGGCCAAGCTGGCGCAAGCTGTTCGCTTATGCGTTGGTGGGCGCGGCGTGTCTATGGACTTACCTCCCCTATGGCATGGTCATCGCCGGCCATTGGCTGTTCTGGGGGTTGTACGCGTCGCGCAGCCGCAAGAACGCCCTGCGGTTTGCCCTTGCTCAGGTGGTGATGTGCGCCAGTGTGGCGCCATGGATCCCCGTGGCGGGCCGCCTTTCAGGCGCTTTGCGCCAGAGACTGGCGGAAAACCCCGAGGACGAAAGGCCGCTGACCCCCGGCGTAGTGGCGCCCGCGCTGCTTGACATGCCTGCGGGAGCGCAACTGGCGTTGAGCGGCGCGACGCCTGCGCTTGCCCCGTCGGCGGGCGCGGGGCGGCTTGTCTTTGCCGAAGCGGACGTGAGCGACAGCTACTGGCTGGGCGCGTGGCCGGTCTGGGCGATGGGGGGCGCGGCCATGCTTGTTGGGTGCCTGCGCCGCGGCGAGAAGGGGGAGCGGTTGTGGCCGCTTTTGCTTGTGCCGGTGGCCGCGGCGCTGGCGATGCCAGCGCCCAGGGTCCACGTGTTCGAGGTGAAGCACGTCGCCTTTGCCGTGCCGCTGGCTTTGGCGGCGGTTGCGGCCCATGCGGCGGCGCCGCGCGGGCTGAAGTCGTTTTGGCTGGCGGCCGCCGCGGTTCTTCTGGTGGTGAACGTCTCAGGACTGGTTCGCATTTTGTCGCCCAGCTTCGAGAAGGAGCCGTGGCGCGCGGCGTTGCGGCTGGCGCAGGAGCAAGGCCGCGACGGCGACATCATGCTGTTCGAGCCTGAACATGCGCTGGCGCCATACTTTTTCTATGTCCACAAGGCGATGCCGCCGGCCACGGCGCGCACCTTCGCGGACGCGGAGCGCCGCGGTCGCGCTGGGGGGCGCGTTTGGCTTGTGGAGTTGGAGAACCCGGTGTCACATCAGAGCGGCCGCGTGTTCGCGTGGCTGAGCCACCGGTGGCAAGAGGCCCGGCCCAGCGTCGTTTTTCAGGGCTACCTCGGCGCGATCCGCGTGACGCTTTTCGAACGGCCGGACGGGGCTGGGGCAAAGGGGGGAGCGCCGGCGAAGTGATGCCGCGGCGAGAGGACCGGCTGACACGCGCGGCCAGCCACTCTTCCGGCGCGCGCGTCGCGTCCAGCCCAATGGGTCAGTCCCGGGTGATCACGAGCAGGGTGATGTCGTCGCTTTGCGGCCTGCCCGAGGTGAACTCCACCACGGAATCCACGATGTCGTCGGCCATGCGCTCGGCCGAGCCCTGGTGATAGCGCATGGCCATTTGCAGCCGCTCGTCTCCAAAGAGTTCGTCCGCCGGGTTTTTGGCTTCCGTGATGCCGTCGGTGTAGAGGAGCAGCCGGTCACCGCGACGCAAGACCGTCTCCACGGCGTCGAACTCGGCCCCCGAGACAACGCCGAGCGGAAAGCCCGAAGGCGACTCTATCGGCGTTACCTCTCCGGTTTCGCCGAGGTAGAGAAGGGGGGGCGGGTGTCCGGCGCTGAAGACCTGGATCCGGCCCGTGCGCTTGTCGAGCAGAACCATGCACGCGGTGACGAACGTCCGTTCATTCCACTCCGCGGCCAGGAGTTCGTTGACGCTGGGAAGCAAGGTCTCGCCGGGCGCGCCCAGACTGGCGGCCGCGCGGAAGTAACTCAACACCCGGCTCATGTACAGGGCGGCGGGGATGCCCTTGCCGCACACGTCGCCCAAGAGCAGGGCCGCTTGATGGCTGGGCAGCAGGATCATGTCGTAGAAGTCGCCGCCCACTTCGCGCGCGGGAATGCATCGGGCCGCGAAAGCGAAGCCCTTTTCCCATGGCAGCGAGTCGGGGAGGATCTGAAGCTGAATCTCCCTGGCCACGCGGAGGTCCTGGTCCAGACGGTCCTTTTCCATCGCCGCTTGGCGCAGCCGGGCCTTGTCCAGGGCGATGACCACGAAGTTGGCCACGACGCTCAGCAGCAGCTCGTCAGACGCCGTGAACACCGCCCCGTCCGTCTTGTTGTTGACGTTGAGGACGCCGATGGTTTTGTTGCGAAAGATGAGCGGAACGCTGAGCAGCGACTTGGTGTTGTATTCGCCTTTGTTGCGGCGGAGGAAGAGGGGGTGGTTTTCGACGTCGGAGACGAGGAGGGGCTTGCCGTGCTTGAAGACCCACCCGCTGATGCCTTCGCCCGGCTTCACCTGAACGGCGGCCGCCACCGCGGGCAGAATGCCGTGGCTGGCGTGGACGGTGAGGCGCCCGATCTCCGGTTCCCACAGCATCAGGGAGCAACGCTCAACGCCGAGCATACGGCTCACCATGGAGACCATGCTGTCCAAGGCCTTCTTGGGGTCATCTATGGCGCTGACGACGTCGCTGATCTCTTTCAGAATCCGTTCTGCGACCAGCGGCGCCTCCTCGGCGATCCCTGTGGCGATCATTGCCTGGCGCAATCCTTTGCATTTTGCATGGCGGGCGGCGCTTTTCCGCCGCCAAAGGCCCACGATTACATCTGTATGTTCGTCAAAACACGCGCGACGGTTGAGCGTTCAGGAACCGTTTTTTCCGCGGACCGAGAGGGGTGGGAACAGGCGGGCCGGGCCGGGCCTTGCGCGGGCTTGGCCTCCGACCACGCGCCAAGGGACAGCCGACGCGCTGTTCATGTCGCGGAACCCCTGAAATCACAAACGCCTCTGACCGCCAAAACCGCTTGACAATCCTTAATGGAGCCGATTATACTCCGGCCTCGATACCGTCGCTGCCGCGCGGCGCCAGGCGCTTGGGAAAACCAGGGGCGAGGGGGGCGTGGCTCGTGGGGGGGGGCGTCAAAGGCGTACGGCGGGGAGAGATGGTTTGAGTTTACAGGGCGAGAGCGCGAGAGAGAAAACATGAAGATGACCTCACGGCTGGTCGTGATTGCGTGGGCGTTTTTGGCGGCGTGCGCCTTGTCGTGCGGGTCGCTTTTGCGGGCCGGCGAACCGGCCAAGGACGCAAAGCCAGCCGCGAAGCCCGCCGCCAAGGAGAAGGCGGCTGCGCCCGCGGCCACGCCTGTGGCCGCCAAGCCCGAAGCCCCGGCGGCCAAGCCTGACGCCGCCGGCCAGGTCTATGTCTCCGAGTTCTCCGTGACTATCGCGGACACGGCGGGTTCACCCGCGATCAAGACTTCGGGCAAGGGTGAGTTCGCGCTCAACGCCACCGCGGGTTCGGTCGAGGTCAAGGCCGGCAAGTCCGCGGCTGCGCTGTCCGTTGGCGACGCTTCGTCAAAGGCCGCTATTCCCGACGTGGCCGTCAAGGTTGCGCTGGCTGGGGCTGGCAAGGCTGCTTCGGTGACAGGCCTTGACAAGGATGCTGCTGCTCTGGTGAGCGCCATGGTTGATCCGGGCATGGCCGGGGCCGCTCCTGGCGCCATCGTCAATCGTGAGACCGCGCTGCCGTTAGGCGACCTCGGCATGGTTCCCCTCAAGCTTTCGAGTTGCGTGGTTGATAAGCCTGTGGTCAACAAGCAGCCTTGCGTGGTCGTGGAGACGGTCGGCTTTGGCCAGGCCGAGACCTCCAAGCACGGCGTGAAGCTCGCGGAGGTCCATTTCCGCGTGGTTTCGCTGGTCGCGACTTCTGGCGCTTTGATGCGCGCAAGCGGCCGGTCGCGTTGCGCCTTGACCGGCGCCGACGGCCAGATGCAGGTTGTTTGGGCCAAAGTGGAGACGTCGCTCAAGGACAAAGCAATACAAACCCTTGCTGGATGGCCAGTTGTGGCGTCGCTGTCTTCCGAGGAAAAGCTGGCGACCCGCTATGGCGCGGCGGGAGTGGCGGGCATGGCCGCCATGGCGCCCCTGGGCATGGCCGGTTACGTGTTTGGGCATCGGCGTGGCAGGGCGCGCAGAGCTAAGTCCTTGTTGGCGTTGTTCTTGTCGCTTGGCATGATTCTCTGGGGCGGCCCTGGCGGGCTCGGCGCTCTAATGGCCGCCATGCCCGATGGCGCCAGCGGTGTTGTGGTTTCCATGACGGCCAGCAAGGCCGTCACTCCTGTCCTTGCCCCATCTGCGCTTGCCGCGGCTGGCTCAGGACCGGGCGGTGTAGCGTCAATGTGTGTTGGGGCTGCGTGGATGGGCGCTGGCCTGAGCGGTTTGTCCGCGTTTGTGCAGTCTCCGGAAGGTGTCGCCGCGTGGGCCAAAGCCAAGGGCGGCGCCGGTTTGACCGACTCGCTCGCGGTGATCAAAGAAGCCACGAGCGGGCTCTACGCCGGCCCGGCCGCGGATCGCCACCTGCTGATGACCGAAAAGGCCACCCAGGCCGGTTGGGCCAGCCTCACCGAAGCCAAGAAGCACTTGGCCGACGCCAAGAAGTACACGGCCCAGGTTGATGAACCCAAGGCGCAGGCCAGCCTGGCCAAGGTCAACGATCTGGCCTTCAACCAGGCCTACAAGGCTGGCGTGCTCGACGCTCAGCGTGGCGTGGAGTTCGCCAAGAGCTGCGCCGACGCGGCCCAGCGCCTGGCCGTGCGCAGCGGCATGGCCGCCGAAACCCCTGACCAGCAGAAGACCGCGGCCGAGACAGCCACTGCCGCCCGTGGAATCCTGACTTTCTCCGTGGACACTCAAGCCCTCAGCGACTCGCTCCTGCGCGGCGTGGCCGAGGTCCGAGGCGACTACAACGCCCTCACCGCGGGCCGGCAGCCCGATGCCCCTGGCCGCATTCCCCGGCCCGACACCAAGCCCTCGCATTGGGATGAGTACAAGTGGTGGTATATCGGCGGCGCCGCGGTGCTGCTGGGTGGAGGCATTGCCGCGGCAGCGGCGGGTGGCGGTGGCGGTGGCGGTGACGGCGGAACCACCACGGACGTCACCGTCAGCCAGCGCCAGATCACCCTCACTGTGTGG
>CAYYEE010000072.1:0-13339 GCA_964470775.1 uncultured Planctomycetota bacterium
CGGCGGCTGGGTCTGCAATTGCAATACGGCGCGGCGGCTGTGCTGGCGCTGGCGGTGTTCCTTGCGTGGGGCTTGCCGGCCAACCGCGCCACGGGTGGGGAGTTGCTGGCGGCTGGGTTGGGCCGTCACGTGGTGGGACGTTCGGTGGGCGCCATGGAGTCGCACGGCGGACACTTCCTGCTGTTCCTGCCGTTCTATGTTCCCATGCTGGTGTGCGGGTTCTTTCCTTGGATTCTTTATCTGCCCGCGGGTCTGTGGCTGGCGTGGCGGGGGCGGCTGGGGGGCGTGTGGGGGCGCGCGCTGGTCCTGGGGTGGGCCGCGCCCTTCTTCATGGCGATGACGCTGATCCAGACCAAGCTGCCGCACTACATCCTGCCCATCTGGCCGGCGCTGGCGCTGGCGGCTGGAGGCGCCATCGCCGCGGCGCGGCGAGGAGAGCTGGAGCCGGCGGGGCGGAAGTGGCTGAAGGCTGGGTTCTGGATGTTCGCGTTTGTGGCTGGGGGCGGGGCGGCGTTCTTCTTTGCGGCGCCGTGGGCGACGCCGGTTCCGGATTTCTTGGGACCGGCTTGGATCATGGGGGCAATCTTGACCGGCTTCCTGTGCTGGGTGGCGTGGCGCAGCCGCTGGGGCGGCCGGCCGGCGCCGGCGTGGGGCGTGGCGGGGTGGATGTTGGCGGCGCACGTGGCGCTGGCGGGTCTGGCGCTGCCGGCTGTCGAGGCGGTGAAGATCGGCCCGAGGCTGGCCGCGGAGCTGCGGCGCGCGGCGCCGGGGGCGGACGTGTTCTGTCATGGATTCGCGGAGCCTTCGCTGGTCTTCTATCTGGGCCAGCCGCCGACACAGGTGGTGACGAAGCTGGAGACGGACGAGGCGGTGGCGGCGTGGGCGCGCGCCGGGGCCAAGGGCGTGTTGGTGGCGCCGCGCAAGCGCCTGGCGCGGCTGGAGCAGGTGGTGGGACCGCTGGGGCTGAAAGAGGCGGCGTCGGTGAAAGGCTTCAACTACAGCGAGGGCAAGTGGCTGGACGTGGTGGCGCTGATGGGGGGCGGCGGTGGGGCAAGGACGGAAGGGACGGAAAGGCGGCCCTGACGGAGAACTGACGGGGCGCCCATTTCTCTCTCATGCGGCGGCGCGACAATTACCCTGAGCGGGCAGGAGCCGCGTCCTTGGGGGAGAGATCGAACATGAGAACGAGCGCCCTGCTTTCTGACGCCGGCCGCTCCCTGGCGATGCGGCGCTTCGTGGGCCGCGTGGCCAGTTTGGCGGCCGCGGACGCCCCGGGCCTTCAGCCGATCAGGGAGAAGACGCCGGGGATGACGACCGCCCCCAGGACGATGTGGGCAAAGGCGAGGGTGGAGGCGGTCTCGCCGGCGCAGTCGTAGCGGGTGGCGAAGACGGGGCCAAGCACGGCGGCGGGCATGGAGCTGATGAGCGCGAGCACTTGCAGCCTTTCGCCGGACAGCCCGCCCAGATGTCCCAATGACACGGCCACGAAGGGCTCAATCCCCATCTGGATGACGCTGGAGACGATGAGCAGGATCCAGACGCCCTTGAGGGAGGAGTGTTTGAGCTGAAGGCCCAGGGTGAGGCCGGCCAGGAGGGTGACCGCGCCTTCGAGCATGTAGAGCGCCTGGGAGACGACGGCAATGACGGGGTTGCCGGCGTCCGGCCGCAGGGGCGCCGCGACGAGACCCAGCGCGACGGCGATGAACACGGGCGAGCGGACATATTCAACCGCGATGGAGGTCCAGGAGCGCGTCCGGTCCTGGCGGGCGCCGCAGAGCATGGCCACCAGTGGGCAGATGGTGAAGATGGGCAGGCCCACGCCCAGTTCGCTGACCAGCACGGCGTCGGTCATGGCCTCGGCGTCGTTGGGGAAGGAGAACTCGATCATGGGATAGCCCAGGAGCGAGGACGAGCCGAAGGTGGAGACGATCATGAGCGCGCCGAGTCGCGCGCGGTCGAGGCGGAGAGCCCTGCCCGCGAGCCAGGCCAGGGCGAGGCTGACCAAGCTGGCCGCGATCATCGCGCCGACCATGACGAGCTGGCGAGCCTGGAGGGGATGGGTGGCGAGCTGGCGGAAGACCAGCGCGGGGACCACGAGGCGGGTGAGGATGCGGGCGAAGAGGGGGGCGTCGCTTTCGCTGGCCACGGAGAAGCGCTTGAGCAGCGCGGACAGGGTAATGACCGCCGAAAAGGCGAGGACGGTCTCGATGACGTGGAAGGTGGGGGTCATGTGGCTCCGCCGTGCCCGGATATTGGACGACGCCCAGCGGGGCGCCCCCAGGGCGCTCCGCTGGGCAAGCGCAACTACTTCATGATCTTCTGGAAGTCTTCCAGGGCCTTCTTGACGTCCGGGTCGTTGGCGAACTTGGTGTTGAGCTTGGCCATGGCGGCGCCGACTTTGGGACCCATCTGGTCCGCGGCCGCCTTGAGGTCCTTGAGTTCAGCGGGGGGTTCAGACTTCTTGAGTTCGGGGTACTTCTTCTCCAGTTCCTCGAACTTGGCCTTGTTGGCGGCGAGCTTCTCGCCCATCTTGTTGAGGGCGGCGGCGGCGGCTTTGCCGTCGGCGGCCTTGTCCACGGCGGCGGTGAACTCGTCGGCGGACTTCATCATGTCCTGCATGAAGACGCGGAAGTCGGCGTACTTGTCGCCGGCGGCGGCCGCGGCCTTCACGGCCGAGGCGGCGGCTTCGGCGGCCTGGGCGGCTTGGGGCGCGGCGGGCTTGGGCTGCGAGCCGGCCGGGGCGGGGGGCTGGCTGGGACCGCAAGCGGCGAGGGCGGAGGCCAGAGCAAGAGCGAGGAAGGAAGCGATGCGCATGGGGTGTTGATCTCCTCAAATGGGATGCGGCGGTTCGTGAGGCGGCGCCGCGGGCGGCGCCCGCGTGAAAGACGAGTTCTTTTCTCCTTATCCTTGGTCTCTGATGCGGCCTTGAGCGGGCCGGAACCGATCACATGTTCGGCCGCCAGGGCGGCCAAAGCGGCTAGCAGCCTGTTGAAAATGTCGCGTCTGTTCCGGGGACACGTTGCGATCCCGCCGTTGGCGGGCTGAGGCGCCATGTCCCGCCGACGCGGTGTCTTTTTCAACGGGCCGCCAAAATAGATTATACTGCTTTCTTTTCATGCGCGCTGCAACGTCCGTGGCCGGCGCGCCGCGAGGAGACATGAACATGAGTCGTTGCCCATCGGGTTCACCGCTTTCCGATTTGTCGAGGCGGTTCGCTTCGCCGCCGGCCGAGTGCCGTCCCGCGCCTTTCTGGTTCTGGAACGATGTGTCGCCGGGCCGGTTCAGCCGGCGTATTGTGGTTGATCGCGTGCGCGCGATGGCGCGCGGGGGGCTTGGCGGGTTCGTGATCTTCAACAAGCCCGACGGCGGGTTCGGGCCGGGCCGGTTCATGTCGGCGGCGTGGTTCCGGGCGTGCCGGTGGGCGTTGGAGGCGGCGCGGGCGGAGGGGATGCGCGTGTGGATTAACGACGACATTGACTACCCGCCGGGCAACCTGGGGGGGCGGATGCGCAAGCTGGCGCCGGAGGCGTATCACCGGGAGTTGGTGTGCGAGAGGCGGGAGATGCGCGGAGGGGAGAGGTTGGGCCTGACCGCCGGCGATGGCGAGTTGGTCTCGGCCGTGGCGGCCAGGCGCGGCGAGGGGCTGGAGGGCGCCGTGGACCTGCCGGCCGGCGGCGCGGCGGAGTGGATGGCGCCGGCGGGGCGGTGGGTGGCGTGGATTGTGCGGCAGCGACGGCTGAAGCGGCCCGAGGGCTTTCTGCATCAGTTCCCCAGCTTTCTGGACCCGGACGTGAGCCGGCTGTTCATCGAGCATGTGTACGAGGCGTATGAGCGCCATCTGGGCGAGTTCTTCGGCGATCCGCTGAAGGGGTTCTTCTCGGACTGCGACGCGCGGCGGCTGCATCTGTTTCCGTGGGCGCGGCGGTTCGCGGAGCGGTTCGAGGAGATCAAGGGCTATGACCCGCGGCCGCTGCTGCCTGCGCTGTGGGAGGACTTTGGCGAGACGTCGCGCCAGTTCCGCTATGACTACCGCCACGTGCTGTCGCTGCTCTACAGCCAGTGGTTCGAGAACATCCACAACTGGCTTCGCCGGCGCGGGCTGCTTTACACGTATCACACCTCGGACTCGGGGCCATTCGTGCCGCCTGGGATGGACGCGGCGTCGCTGAGGCGCCGCATGGCGGGCGAGGAGGCGGGGCCGTGGCCGGAGCCGCCGGCATCGTGCGCGCGAAGTTCCTATTTTTCCGAGGGCCGCTATCACGAGGTGAACCGCCACGCGGACTTTGTGGGCACGGATCACGAGCTGTTGGCGCTGGCCGGGCAATTGCATTTCGGGATGAGCTTCCGCGGCAAAGAGGAGGACTGGCGGCCCAAGACGGCGGTGTGGGGGCTGGGTTGCACGCACGCGGATTACCGGCGCGTGTTGACGCCGAACAAGACCTATGGTGACATTCGGGCGCGCTTTGCCGGGTCGGTGGCGCGCTTGTGGGGGCGGCGGGGGGCGATGTGCGAGTTGTACGCGGCGTCGAATTGGGGCGCGACGCTGGACGACTTCCGGTGGATCGGGGCGTGGCAGGCGTCGCAGGGGATCACGTTCTTTGTGCCGCATGCGTTCTACGACTCGATGGGGCTGAGACGCAAGGAGTTCGCGCCGCCGAATCATTGGGGGCCAAGCCATCTGTGGGGGGGCTCGGACGCCGTTGAGCATCGCGCGGTTGTTCCGGGGACACGTTGCGATCCGGCCGTTGGCGGGCTGAGGCGCCATGTCCCCGGCGCGAGCCATTTGTGGCCGCGCTATCGGGCGCTGACGGATTTTCTGGGCCGGCTGAGCCTGATGCTGGGCGACGCGGACCTGGTGGCGGACGTGGCGGCGCTGGACCCGGCGGCGGATGTGTGGAGCGGGGAGAGCAAGCGGCCGGACGTGTTCTTCTCGGCGCTGGACATCCTGAATCACAGCGCTTTCGACTACGATGTCGTGGACGAGGCGTCGCTGTCGCGGGCGCGCGTGGTCGAGGGCCGGTTGATGCTGAGGCGGGCGTCGTGGCGCGTGGTGGTGTTGCCGCACGTGGCGCGTTTGGATGTGGCGACGCAGGCCAAACTGGCGGCGTTCGCCGAGGCTGGGGGGCGCGTGATCAGCATGGGGCCTGCGCCGGCGGGGCTGAGGGGCGTGGCGGTGTGCGTGGCGGCGCCGGGCTATGACCCGGACCGGCTGCCCGGGCGCCAGGCGCTGGCTCGGCGCATCGAGGAAGTCGTGACGCCGGACGCGCTGGCGTTTGACGACAAGGGACGGCCGGTTCAGTTCGTACGCTTCCGCCACGTTCGCAAGGAGGGGATGGACGTTTACCTGTTGACGAACCTGGAGGGCGAGGGTCAGCGGCCGGCGGCGAGGTTCTCGCTGAGAGTGGGGCGGGGGACGCCGAGAGTATGGGACCCGGCGACATGCGAGCGGCGGGAGGTGGCGTTCGAGCGCGTGGACGGCCGGACCGAGGTATCGCTGCGGCTCGAAGCGCGCGATACCGTGTTCGTGGTGTTCGAGCCGGGGCAGCGGGCGGCTTCGGCGGCGGCGCCTATGCGTTATGAGCCGCTGGTCGAGATCAAGGATTGGCGTGTGACGCGCTTGGGGCCGAACATGGCGCCGCTGACGCTGTGGCGCGCGGGGCGCGGCAAGCCGTTCCCCTGGGCGCGGCCGCAGAGCGAGCCGAGGCGGGTGGAATGCGTCTTTGAGGCGGCGGCGGGCGTGGAGAAGGCGGAGCTGATGCTGCCGGCGCAGGCGGTGGCTTGGCGGTGTCGGCTGAACGGCAAGGCGCTGGAGGGTTTGCCGTGGCGCGAGGAGGAGATGTTCGATGACGCGTACCGCGTCTATGACCTGCGCGGCGCGTTGCGGCGCGGGGGGAACCGGCTGGAGATGGACGTGGCGGACCTGAGCGCTTGGAGGACGCTGGACTTCACGATGCCCTATCTGCGCGGCGATTTCGGGGTGGAGGTGTTGGCGTCCAAGGACGCGGTGTTGATTCCGCATCGGCGCTGGTATCACTTTGCCAGTGATATCCCGGCGGACGCGCGCGTGCGGCTGAGGCCGGAGCGCGAACTGGGGCTGGGCTCATGGGCTCGGCAGGGCTGTCCGTTCTACTCGGGAGCGATGCGCTACGAGGCCGAGTTCGAGGCGCCGGCGGTGGAGGGGAGGGTGTTCCTGGAATTGGACCCGGCCAAGGGGACGGTGACGGGGACGCTGAACGGCGTGGACCTGCGGCGCATGGCCTGGCGGCCCTATCGCGTGGAGATTCCGCTGTTGCGGCCAGGGACGAACCGCATCGAACTGACCGTGGCGAATACGCTGGCGAATCTGCTGGAGGAGCAGCCCGAGGAGAGCGGGCTGATGTGGGCGAGGGTAGTGAGGGGGGTGTGAAGGGTTGGGCTTGTCAGATAGGGGTTAACAGCCTGTTGAAAATGTCGCGTCTGTTCCGGGGACACGTTGCGATCCCGCCGTTGGCGGGCTGAGGCGCCATGTCCCCGCCGACGCGGTGTCTTTTTCAGTGGGCCGTTAAACGGAACGGGCGGCGCCAGCAACAAGGCCGGGGCCGCCCGTCCTCAGACGCGGGTCAGGCTATTTCTTCTTTGCGGCCTTCTTGGCCGCTTTCTTCACGGTCTTCTTGGCGGCGGCTTTCTTGGGGGCGGCCTTCTTTGCGCTGCATCCGCATCCACACTTCGCGCACATAGGTCTTCTCCTCCTGATAAGAACCGTCGTCTCGCGCAAGTCGCGAATCCACACATTGACATAGTTTAACCTGAGCGCGCGGAGAAGTCAAGGAATTTCTTGGGAAAAAGGGGGGGGACGAGCCGGACAGAACAGACGGATCGGGAGGTCATGGGAGCCAGGCGCCGTGTTGCCGGAGGAGGGAGCGAAGCTCCTGGGCCGGGACGGCGTGGACGTCGGGGGCGTTCTGGCGGGCGGCGAGGGCCGCGGCGACGCCGGCGGCTTCGCCCATGGCCAGGCAGGCGGGCATGACGCGGACGCTGCCTTGGACGGGGCGTTCGCACGAGATGGCGCGGCCGGGGGCGAGGACGTTGCGGAGGGTCTTGGGTGTGAGGCAGCGATAGGGGATGCCGTGGGATTCGCCTGGTTTGTAGGCCTCGTAGCGGCCGGCGACAAAGCTGCGGCCTTTGCGGTTGCCCTCGATTTCGGCCTTGGCGGTATGGATGTCGATGAGGTAGCTGTTGCGGCAGATTTCGTCGTCAAAGGAGCGGCGGGCGATGTAGTCGTCGAGGGTGAGGGTGTAGTCGCCCAGGATGCGGCGGGATTCGCGGATGCCCATGGCGGGCGCGGTGGCGGCCAGGCAGGCGCCGCCGAAGGTCTCGGGGTCGAACTCGGCGAGGGCATCGCGATAGGCGGCGGCGATGCGGCGGCCTTCGATCATGGCCTTGGTCACGGAGGCGGGATCGGCGCTGTCCACGTCCCAGATGTGGCCGGCGTTGAAGCCCACGGTTCCGGGGCCGATGACGCTGGGGCAGAGGTGGAGGTCGCGGATTTCCTTGTAGCGGCCGGAGGCCATGATCTGGTGGGTGGGGCTCCAGGGCTTGTCGCCGCAGCCGCGATAGCGTCCGCTGAAGTGGAACGCCCAGGTGTTGACGTTGCTGAGGATGAAACAGAGGGTGGCGGGCTGGGTTTCGCCTCGGGCGTCGCCCTGTTCAAAAGGGGCGCCGGCCCAGGCGCACAGGTCGGCGTCGCCGGTGGCGTCGACAAAGACGCGGGCGCCGAAGGCTTTGAGGCCGGCCTTGCTGGCGGCGAGGACGGCGGTGAGGGCGCGATCTTCGGTGTTGACGCCACAGACGAAGGTGTGGAACAGGACCTGGGCGCCGGCGCCGGCGATAAGGTCGTCGTAGATGCGCTTGAGGCGTTCGGGATCGAGGGGGAGCCAGCCGTGGATTTCGTCGCGGACGTGGGGCATGGCGGCCTTGCACTCGTTGAAGACACGCTTGGCCAGGCCGCGGTAGATGATCTTCTCGCCGTCGGTGAAGGGGCACCAGGCAGGCACAAGGCCAGCGGTGGCCATGCCGCCCAGGCAGCCGGCGCCTTCGAGGAGGAGCGTGCGCGCGCCTTGACGCGCGGCGGCCGCGGCGGCGGCGCTGCCGGCTGGGCCGCCGCCGGCGACGATGACGTCCCACGTGTCGTCGAGGGGGACATGGGTGTTCAGGGGCAGGGTTTCCATGGAAGGGTCTCCGCGGGGTTGGGATGGGCTCGGCGGCTGCCATAATAGGCGCGGGGCGGGGGGGCGTCAACGGCGGGTCGGAGGGATCGGACACGTCAGAAAATCCGGACGGAACGCTTGGCGTGGGGCGCGTCTTGAAGCGGGGCGGGATTGTGCTAAAATCGGGAATGATCGGTTGCGAGGGATCGAGGCGAACCATGCGGAGTATGACGGGCGTGACAGAACGCCGGGGTGTGTCTTTCCCAAAGGTGGACCGTGGCGCCGTGGCCACGGGGAGCGCCTTTGGGGAGGGAGATGAGAAGCTCTTCTGGCGGAGCAAGAGCCCGGAGGAGCGTCTCGAGGCGGTCGAAATCTATCGGGAGATCGCTTTTGGGTACGACCCGTCTACCGCCCGACTTCAAAGAGTTCTTGAGGTTGCTGAGTTCCCACCGCGTTGACTATCTGCTCATTGGCGGCTACGCGGTGGCGTATCACGGGTACCCCCGGCCGACAGGGAACATGGATATCTGGGTGGCCCCGAATCCGGAGAACGCGGCCCGGGTCTCGGAGGCGTTGGTGGAGTTCGGGTTCGGGGCGCAGGACGTGCCGCCGCGTCTGTTCGAGCAGCCGGGCCGGATCGCGAGGATGGGCGTTCCTCCTTTGAGGATCGAGGTCCTGACCGGCGTTTCGGGCGTGGAGTTCGAGGCTTGCCATAGCCGGCGCGTGTGCGGTTCGCTTGACGGCGTGCCTGTCTCGGTCATTGCGCTGGCTGACCTGCGCGCGAACAAGAAGGCGGCTGGCCGGCACAAGGACCTGGACGACCTGGAACATCTGGGATAGCGCATGGCGCCAATCTGGCGCGTCTTGAAGCGGGGCGGGATTTGGCGTAAAATCTGCCGCGTGAAGGCGCACGGCGCGGAGACGGCTGGCTCCACCGGACGGGGGCGGGCCGGACCGGCCGCGCCGGCGGCATGGTGACAGGTTTTCTGAGGCGGCGTTCCCGCGCAGGACTTCTGGTTTGATATTCCCCTGAGACACAGCGCTTGCGCTCCGTCCACAGCCCGGCGGACTGGCCGGGCCGAACACCTGAGGCTCTCTATGATCAAGACCTACAAGCTGGAGCAGGGGCAGGTGGTGGAAGCGCCGGACGGGAGCGGGCCGGTGCTCTTTGTGACGTCGCCGACGCCGGAGGAGAGGGCGCGGCTTGTCGGCGAGATGCAGATTGACGAGCACAACCTGAACTCGACGGCGGACCCGAACGAGTTGCCGCGTCTTGAGCTGGACAACAACCACCTGGCCGTGATCTTCAAAGAACCCAAGCCCTACTCGGCGCACGACAACTTGCAGTTCCTCATTAACGCCGTGGGTTTGTTCCTCTTCCGCGACAAGCTGGTGATCGTGGCGCCTCAGGACAAGCCGCCCTTCCAGGGCCGCATGTTCACGCGGGTGCAGAACCTTCAGATGCTGTTCCTGCGCATTTTGTCCGAGTGCGTCAGCCATTTCGTGGCCCACCTCAAGGTGATCAATGAGGTGACGAACGAGCTGGAGTCGAAACTCGCGACGGCCATGGAGAACCGCAGCCTGCTGTTGATGTTCACCATCGAGAAGAGCCTGGTCTACTACGTTAACGCCATCAGCGCCAACGGGCTGGTGATCGAGAAACTGAAGGCGAACGCGAAGAACAGCCAGACCGAGGGGCTGACGCCGGAGATGCTGGATTACGTGGATGACCTGGCGATCGAGAACGCGCAGTGCTTGGAGCAGGCGCGTGTGTACGCCAACGTCATCACCGGCCTGATGGACGCGCGGGCATCCATCGTGAACAACAACCTGAACATTCTGATGAAGCGGCTGACGGTGATCAACGTGGTCTTTATGCCGATCAACTTGCTGGCGAGCATTGGCGGGATGTCGGAGTATTCGATGATGACCCAGGGGGTGCACTGGGCGGTTTCTTATGGGCTGTTTGGGTTGGCGATGATTCTTATTGGTTATGGGACGTACGCGATTTTGAGGTTTTCGGAGCAGAAGACGCTGTGCAGGTGAGGCCGGCGCAAGCCGCGAGGCCGGGGGATTGGAGGAGCGCAAAGGCAGGCTATGGACCTTGCATCCGAGAAGACGCCGAAGCATTTGGACGTGGTGATGGCGGTGTTCGTGGCGGTGCTGATCATCAGCAACATCGCGTCTTCGGCGAAGATCGTGGACTGGGGCTTTGAGCTGTTCGGCGTGCGGATGGCGTTTGACGCGGGCACGCTGCTTTATCCGCTGAGCTACATCTTCGGCGACATCCTGACCGAGGTCTATGGCTATCGGCGTTCGCGGCGCGTCATTTGGACGGGGTTTGGTCTGCTGGCGCTCAGCTCGGCGACGTTCTGGCTGGTGTCGGCGCTGCCGGGCGAGGCGGAGTGGCGCAAGTACGCGGGCGACGAGGCCTACAAGGCGATCCTGGGCGGCATGAGCACGGGGGGCATTGTGGTGGCGAGTTTGCTGGGCTACTGGACGGGCGCGTTCACGAACTCGTTTGTGCTGGCGAAGATGAAGGTTCTGACGCGCGGGCGGTGGCTGTGGACGCGGACGATCGGCAGCACGCTGGCGGGGGAGTTGGTGGACACGGTGGTGTTCTTTGTGGTGGCGTCGCTGTTCGGCGTGTTTCCGTTCAGCCTGTTCGTGACGCTGGCGCTGACGAACTACCTTTTCAAGTGCGGGGTGGAAGCGGTGATGACGCCGGTGACGTACCAGGCCGTGGCGTGGCTGAAGCGCGCGGAGGGGATTGATCACTATGATCGCGGGACGAACTTCAATCCGTTTGCGGTGAGGGCGTGAGGGCGGGGGGGCGGAAGGACCAGACGATGAGGGCGAGGCCGCAGAGGCCGAAGAGGGTGTAGTCGAGGGGCAGGCCGAGGAACCAGCGCGGGTGCCAGGTGGCGCGGTCGGGGGCGAGGCCGGTCCACCCCCACGCGGGGTTGAGCACAAACCACAGAAGGTCTTCCACGACCCAGAACACGGCCAGGGCGCCGATGACGCGCGCTTCGGCGCGCAGGGAGAAGCGGCCGAGCAGGAAGAAGCCGAGGTGGAAGGCCAGGGCCATAAAGGAGAAGACCCAGGCGTGGTAGCCGGTGAGGGGGCGGCCGCCCCAGAAGATATCGAGCAGCCAGTGCTTCTCGACGCGCCACGTGGGGAGGGAGGAGGCCCAGCCGTTGGGGCCCTCGATCTGGATTTCGACCTCGGCGAAGCAGCAGGCGAGCGCAAAGACCCAGAGCAGCAGCAGGACCACGCGCCAGAAGGGGCGTCCGGCGGATTCAGCCATGGGCGGCGCTCCCGGCCGCGCGTGCTGAGGCCAGGTGATCCAGAACCGCTTGGATGGCGGCTTCAGCGGCGCGGGGGCGTCCGGCGCGGGCGCTGGCTTGGGCCATGGCGGCCAAGCGGCCGGGGTTGGCGAGCAGGTTGGTGATTCGGTATTCGAGCGCGGCGGCGTCGCTGGCTTTTAGGGCGGCGCCGGCTTCGAGGAGATAGTCGGCGTTGCGCTCTTCCTGGCCGGGGATGGGGGAGATGAGGATCATGGGCACGCCGAGGGCGAGGAGCTCGGAGGTGGACAGGCCGCCGGGTTTGGTGACGGCGAGGTCGGCGCAGACCATGAGGCGCTCGATGGTGGTGGTGAAGCCGACGGGGAAGAGGCGGCCGGGGAAGGCGAGCGCGGCCTCGCGGAGGCTGGCGAGCAGGGCGTCGTTTTTGCCGGCTGCGGCGATGAGTTGGGCGCCGGGGCAGGAGGCGAGGATGCGGCGGGCCAGGGTGTCGAGTCCGCCCACGCCGGCGCCGCCGCCCATGAGCAGCACGGTGCGGCGGTTGCGGTCGAGCCCGATTTCGCGGGCGCAGTCTTCTCGGGAGGGCGGCTGGGCGAAGACGGGCATGATGGGAATGCCGGTGACGCGGATGTGGTCCTGGCTGACGCCTCGGTCTCTCATCCGCCAGGCTACCTCTTCGCATGTGGCGAAGTAGCCGGTCATCCAGTCGTGAACCCAGAAGCGGTGGACGTCGAAGTCGGTGACCTGGACGAAGACGGGGCGGTCGAACTTGCCTTTGCGGATGCGGCGCGAGAGGAGCTCGGCGGGGAGGAAGTGGGTGCAGATGACGGCGTCGGGCGCGAGGCCGTCGAGGGCGCGCTTGAGCTTTTTGGTGTTGAGGCGCTCGATGGCGCGGCGGAACTTGTTGAGGGCGTTATCCTGGCGGGGCTTGTCGGTGGCGTCGTAGATGTAGCCCCAGACGGCTGGGTGGCTGGCGACGAGGCGGTTGTAGGAGCCGGCGTAGAGCTGTCGGAAGAGCTTGGGGACGAGTTCCATGAGGTCGAGGTGTTCGACGCGCACGCCGGGAAAACGCTGCTGGGCGGTGACCCGCAAGGCTTCGGCGGCGCGCACGTGCCCCGCGCCGGCGGATACGCTGAGGACGGCCAGTGTTGTTGCGGCCATGTGGGGTGTGCCCTTTCCGCTTTCGGTCCGCGTTCCCCTTGCGCCGGCGGGGAACGCGGGGAACCATCGGCCTGCCGCGGCGGGGAGAGAAGGGCTCCCCGCCCAAGGCGCGGCCAGCAGGTTACTTGGAGCGGCGTTAGGAATCAACTGGGAAAAGAGGGAAAGACGTGAAAACGGATGGGAGGGCAGACGGCAGAAGGCTTTCGCGTTGGGGCGGTTCAGGCCGCGGCCAGGGGGACCGGGGAAGGTCAGGGGAGAGGTTTCAGGCGGCGGGCAATATTGCCAGGGGTCTGGCTGGCAGCCGCGGCGGAGCGAGGGTGCTGGCCGGAGCGGTCGGAGGCGCTGGCCAGGCTGGCGATGCCGGAGATGATGCGGTGGAGGGAGTGGCCCCGACGGTGTGAGGCGGTGTGACGATGATCGTTGTGCGCGTGAGGCGTCATAGTGATGTCCCCGCAACCCCTCAAGACATGTCCCGGCCGGGATTGCGCCGGAGGCGTATAGACCGTTTCCGCTGGCTTGAACGGCGATTGGGCCCGTTCGCCGAACTGCCGTATGCCCGCTGCATTGTTCTGACAGTGCGGCGTGGAACTCTGTATTATATAGATCGACGGGGCAAAGTCAAGGAAAATCTTGGCGAAGGGTGCAGATACTCAGAGTAGGCAGAAAAACCTTGACTTTTCTTTTTGCGCG
>CAYYEE010000073.1:0-13239 GCA_964470775.1 uncultured Planctomycetota bacterium
GGCGCGGGCGGGAACGCTTTGGCCAGCCGCTTGGCCGCCTCTTGCCACGCGGCCAAGACCTTGCGGCAGTGTCCGCACACGGCCAAGTGCCCCAGGACGGCTTGGCGTTCGGCCGCGCTCAGGCCCGCCCCGCCGCTGGCGCACTCGCTCAGCAGGGGCTCAAAGCCTGCGCAGTCCCTAGGGTTTTGGAATGTCTCGGTCATGCCTTTCCTGCGTTCCATGCCTTCCCCGAAGCGCCCCAACACCATGCGCCTCCATATATATATCCCGCGAGAAGCCAGTAACTCGACAACGAAATCCGGAATTCCGCAGAAAAATCTTGCCGATTGTCACTGTTGAGTCACAAGCCGCTGGAAAAGCTATAGTTGTGGCAAACAGCAATCTTTGCATAGTGGACGATTTCGTGGAGAAGAACGGAAAACGACTTCTGGCCACAGATAACACGGATCAACACGGATACGGCAACCACGAACAGCAACCGCAGATACGCGCAGATGAGCGCGGATGCGGCGAGGGACGGTCCCTGAGACGCTGCTGTCCCGGCGATGCCAGGGTCAGCCACCGCTCTCCTTGTCCCTGACGATCTTGGCAAGTCTCTTCCGAGCGCGGAAGACATATTGATGCACGGTCCCCACCTCGCACCCCATGACCTCGGCGATCTCTTTGGCGGAAAGGTCGTTCGCGGTTCTGAGGACGAAGGCGGTTCGTTCTTGGACGGGCAGGGTGTCGAGCATCGCGGCGACGCCATCGCTGGCAGCGGTCTGGTCCGTGGCCCAGACACCGCCGGTCAACTGGTCCAGCAGGTCGGCCGCCGCGTCCGGGGCATAGGCGGTCTCGCGGACGCGCTTGGCGACGATGCGCAGGCTCAGGTTCCTGATCGTGGCGAAAAGCCAGCGCGAGATGTCCGCGTCAGGCGGGATGGCGTCGAGCTTTTGCCACAACAGGCCGAAAGCGTCTTGCACGCACTCCTCGGCCAAGTGCCAGTCGCGGACAAGGTTGTACGACGCAGCCAGGCAAGGCTTCATCAGCCCGTTGTGCACCTCGGCCAGGAACTTCTCTCTCTGGCTCTGGGCCGGCGCGCCGCTCCAGGGCTTCTTGATGGGATCACTCACTTGCCGCCTCCTTGCGCGGGGACGAGCGGCAGGAGGAAGGCCTCGGCCAGAGCAGGGAATGGCAGTTCCAGCGCGCCATTGCCCACCACCGCGCCTTTGACCGGCTGCGGACCTTGGGGCGTGAGGCGTAGAACCTGGCCAAACGCAGAGCCGGTCGGCACGCCATGCAGCGAAACCGACACCTTGACGGTGTTTGGTGGCGGGGACTGGGAGGGGGCCTCCTTGCCGGAAGGTGGTCGGCTGATGAGGATCAGCACAACCGCCTTGTCTCCGGCGACAAGGCAACTGGCTTCCACGGGCGTGTTCTCCGTGGTCACTTTGGCCGCATTGGGGAAGGCGTCCGCGACGGCGAAATGATCGCGCATGGACGCAACGCAAAGGTCGAAGTCGCGCGCCTCGGCGGCCAAGGCTCGCAGAGCCGCTTCCGCATCCTTGGGGTTCTTCCAACGGTAGAGAATCGCCTTGGGCGCCAGGCTCAGGACGGCGTAGGCCCGCTGTCGGAACTCCTCGGGCGAGGCAAGTTCCGTGTGCATGTCGAACTTCTCGTTGGACAGCACGGCGAAGACCGGCTTGGGCGCGGCCGCGCGGATGGCCAGTTCAAGCGTCCTGGCTGTCCCCTGCCAGGGAAGCGACCGCTGCGCGTAGTCGGCGGTATAGGCCGGGTTCACCTCCAACGCGTCGAGCAATTCCGCGAAGCGCGGAAACGCGGACATGGGGTCGTTGCGGCAGAGGTGGATGTAGGGAATCAGGTCCGGCCGCGCGGCCGCGCACACGTTGCAGCGCTTCAGCGCCAGCCGCGCGCTGCGAGCCCAATCGCGGTCAAAGATGTGATTGAGGCAGTAGAGCAGGTAGGCCCCCCGCGCCTGGGCAGGCGGAGCGATCATGGGGCAGTCCTCGTCGTCGGCCTCTGCATACGGCCGGCAGGCAAAGGCCTGTGGGTCCAGCCCCATGCCCCCGCTCCACATCCCGCCAGCCGCGCCTTCCGTGTGGATCGGGAAGCCGTGGAACACTCGTACACGCTCCTGCGCCACGCCAAGCGAAGTGGCGACCTTGACGCAGACGTAGGCGACGGGTTCAAGCGGAGCAGGCAACGAGACGACGGCAAGGCTCTTCTGGCCGGGAGCCAGGGAACGCGAGGCCAGCCGCGTCCGCTGAATCACGTCCTTCCCATCCAGCTCGATAGCGGTTATCTGCTGCGCGGCGTCACCGCGCGGCTCGATGTAGACGTACACGGTCCGCAGGTCCTTGGAAAAGGTGATCGCCGAGATCGCGACGACCTCGTCGTCGGGGCGGAAGAGCTGCGAGACCTCTTCGCCTGTGCCGAGCACGAAGTCGAACTTCACCGTGTGCTTGAGGGGATGGCGGAGCTTGGCCGCGAACTCGCCGATTTGACCCGGCTCAATCGAGCGCGGGAAGAGCTTGGCCCAGAGCACCTGCTGGGCCGCGGCCTGCATGAGAAGCGACCGGGTCTCGGCCTTGGCCGGGGGCTGGCTGGCGGGCGTTTCGGCGGGCGCAGGCGCGCTGTCCGCCTGGGCGACGACAGGCTTGGGAGCGGGCGCCGCATGCGCGTCTTCGGGCGCGGGGGCGGCCGTGGCGGGCGCGGTCTCGCCGTGCGCCTCTGCCGCTCCGTCCTTCGGCGCCTTGGCGCCGGCGTGAACCGTGGTCTCGTCCTCGTCCACGTTCCACACGGGAATGCGGTAGCCGGACATGCGGACCTGCCGGAGTGAGATCGGCTTGTCCGTTGTGTTGCGTAGATAGACGCGGATCGTGCCTGTGTCCTGGGGCGAGACCCTCCGATGGCGGGCGGAATCAACCACTACACCGGGCGCCGGGACAGGGTTCTGGGAGCCTGCCCCTGGCTGGACGGCGCGGCCGGCCTCCCTGGCCTGGGACGCGACCGGCGCTTGTCCCTGCGTGCCCTGGGATGCCCCTTGGCCCGCCGGACGGGACGAAAGCAGCAAGTAGCCGCCCGCGCAGAGAACGACGCATCCGATGGCCACAACAACGGAGCGCTGTTTAGTCATGTCTGACGTCCGCCTTTCCTGTCGAAGCATGGTCCGGCCGTGTTGGCCGCACAGAAACCTTCCCCGCGATATCAATCCTGAACGCCGGAAGCTTGATCACGAGTTCCTTGCCAGAGCCTGGGGTGACGTGTTCCGGCGCGAGCGTTTGGCGTTCGCCGGTGAACGTGTTCCATATCTCGACGACGGGACACTGGCCTTCAACCACAGTGAACGGCACGCGGACGGATAGCCCCTCACGCTTCTCGACGTGACGCAGGTCCGGCATCATCTCGGAGTAGAGGTCGTTGTAGACGTAGAAGCTGGCCTTGTCGTCGCCGCAAAGCGCGACCGCCTTGAACGTCTGGCTCCGGGCGGGACCTCTGGGCTTGGCAGAACCGCCGCGCGTTGCGCCAGGAGTCGGAGGCGCCTTCTCATCTGCTGAGGAAACCAGCATCTCCACGGTTCGCATCTTCACGCCCAGGCGCTTCTCACCGGACATGAAGTCGCGCAACACACGGAACTCGGGATAGAGGTTGTAGCGGTCCACGAAGTCGAACCACCAGAAGAACGGCGCGCCGGCGGTCTGTGTCATGGCGTTGGCCCAAAGGCCGCTGTGCAGGTCGGCGTGAAGCCGCGCGGGCGTCGTGCCGTTCCAGTCGCCGCCAAACTCCGCCGAGAAGGTGGGCTTGCCGTATCGGCCGTTCTCGCTGGCCGTCCTGAGCATCAGCGGCACAATGGCCCCGCCCTGCTTGTACGCGTCGCCCACGATGTAGTCCACTTCGGGCAGACCCGCCACCTTCTTGTCCATGGCGCGCCAGTCGTTGGAGTACTGGATGCTGATCGGGCGGTGATAGGCGTCCACGGAGTCGAGATAGGCGGCGACTCGCTTCACCCAAGCGGCGTGCGAAGGGTGGTAGCGGAGCTTGGCGCTGGACCCCACTAGGTTCATCTCGCTGACGATCTCGAACCCAAGAAGGTTCGGGTGCGCTCCCCACCGCGCCACGATGTAGCGAAGTCGCTTGGAGAACGCCGCGAACGCTTCCTCGCTGGTGTAGAACGCATCGGCCGATTCGCAAGGCCCTCCGTTGGCCTTGTTGTAGGGACTCGTCTCCCACTCCGAGTCCACGTAGCCGGAGGTTTTGCCGTGATTCTCCAGAACCAGGTTGATGTAGACCCCACGCTTGGCCGCGGTGTCCAACACGTGGTCCAGTCGCCACGCGTTGCCAAGGTTGTAGTCCACAAGCCCGCCGAACCCCTTCCACTTCTGATTCCACTCGATGGACACCCACCAGTTGCTCATCCACATCACCATCGCGTTCATGCCGTTCTGCGACATCTTCTCCAAGTAGTAGTCGTAGGCGTATGTGCCTCTGTTGGGCGGCACACGCACACCGAGCATCTTGGCGGAGCGGGTGTCGAAGGGCGCGTGGATGTTGAGGCCAATCGGGTAGAAATCCTTCCCGTCAGCCGTGACGAAGTAGCGCGGATCGTCGGCAGACACGGCCGGGAAGCCGTTCGGATCGCCAGCGGCCACAACGAGGGTCTGGGGAGAGGTCTCCAGCCTCCTGCCGCCCGTTGCGACGCGAATCGACCACGTATGCGGCCCGGCCTCGGTCGGCGTGTACCTGACCCGCCATGATGCCCTGCCGGCTGGCGTGACTTGCTCGGTTTGGTCACGGTCCTGGAAGCGGCGATAGCCCTGGTAGTAGAAAGCTGGCCGGGTAACGACCTTCCCCGAAGGAGTCGTGAAAAGCGCCTGGACGTTCACCTGGTCCGGGTCAAAGGGATTGGCGGCCTGCCCCGTGATGTCAAAGGAGAACTCGACAAGCTCGTATGCCCTAGACGCCGTGGTGAGGCAGTGGAAACGGCGCACCGCCAGCCCCTCCTCCGGGCGAGCGCCGCCGAAGCGGACATCGCCGATGGAGATCTGCCCCCGCCACTTGGCGCCCGAGAAGAACTGTAGCCCGCACCGCACGGCCTTGCTGGCCCAGTACTCGTTCCATGCGCCGTCATGGCCGCGCGGCGAAACGGCGCCATTCCTCGGATCGAGATCAAAGCGCAGCGTCTGCCGTCTGCCCCGCTCAAGCCGTCCCGACGCCGGCGCCTGGAACCACAGCCCATCCTTGTCCTTCACGTAGAAAGACGCCTGCGTGCCTCTAGGCGCGTCATCCGGGAGGAAGACGTCGACGAGGACGTCCCCGGCCAAGCGCTCGGGAATGCCGCTGAGGGGCGCCGTGACAATGCCGGGGAACTCCACTGCAATGGCCTTCTCGCTGCCCGGTTGCGTGCCCGACTGAGGAACGGAAACGGCCGATGCGGCGCCGTTGGCCGGATTTCCGGCCACCTCCGGGTTGTGTCCATTGAGGCCGCGCTTGAACCACTGGCCAATCCTCCCGAGCCCTTCCGGTCCCGGGTACAGACTGGTCAGCAGACCCTCCGCGTCCATCCGGTACGTCTCCGCCCAGTCCCGCTCCTGGGTCGCCTCCGCCTCCAGGTCGATGACCTGCGCATGATGCTCTCTCGCCAGGTTGCGGACAGCCTCCGCGTAGCGGGCGCTGGCCCCGGGCGTGGCGGGGCTGGGCGGGGGCGTGACGAGGACGATCTGGAGGGAGGGGTTGCGCTCGCGCAGCCGGTCCATGGCCAGGTCCAGCGCGCGGGCGAAGTCGCGGGCGGGCATGCCGCGCGCGGCCTCGTCGAAGCCCCACGCCAGGAGCAGCACGGCCGCGCCGCGCGCCGGGACGCTCTCGGGCGGCTTGACCCCGGACGCCAGCGGGTCCTCGTCATAGGGCACGAACCGCCAGCGCTCAGGCAGGGCAAGCGCCTTGGCGTCCTTCCCGTCCGCCCCAAACCACAGCCCCGGCGACGTCCACACGATCACGGGCGCGTCGCGCCGCTGCCACTGGCGAGCCAGCCACTTCACTGGCGCCCACCGGCGATGCTGCGTCTCGTCTTCGTAGGCGTTGACCAGCACAACGACCTCGCCGTCTGCCGTGGCAAGCACGCCGGTGGCGCTGGTCAGGTCCGTCAGGTCGCCGCGTCCGTCGCGGAACCAGAATCGGCCGGACCAGAGGGGGTGTTGCGAGTCGCTTTCGAGAGAGACTGCCACGGTGGCCGCGGCGGCGGAGACGGGACTGGCCACGCGCAACGCAAAGGGGAGATCCGCGGACGACGCCGGGGCCAACGAAGCCCGCTGCTCCTGCGCGCCCCAGGGGTCGGCGTAGACCACGCGGACAGATCGGCTCTCGCCGCCGCTGTTCTCCAGGTGCACCAGGCAGTTCAGGTCCTCGCCCGCGTACATCACGGCGGGCAACCCCAGGACCTCCGCGCGCAGCCACGCCGCCTCGGACGGCGGGGGCGAAGGCGGCGACGCCTGGTTGAGCTTCGCCTCGCGGCCTCGCGGAATCACCAGCGCCAGCGCAAGCCCGAGGAACACGACCGGCCCAAGGAGCGACCTCATACGGATTCTCATGTCGCCTCCTTTGCGCCGGCCAGCGCGCCAGGTTCGGCCTTCGCGACATGAAGCCCGTGCTGCGTCTTCTCCCAGTAGAACGGCTTGTGGATGAGTTGGATGAATCCCTTCCACGCGCCCACGCTGATGAGCGCCCAGTAGAGAGGCGACAGCAGCGCGTAGGGAATGAGCCGCCACAATCGCCGCCGGAAGCAGGCCACCACGTTCATCGCCACGAACAGGAAGTTGGCCAGAAAGAGCATCAGCGCCGCGCCGCAGAAGACCCAGGAGAGTTTGGACCAGACCGTGTAGGTCGTCATGGTCTCGTCCGTGAAGTCGAAATACAGCAGCTTCCACCGCAGGAACGCCCACAGCGCAACCATGACCCAATAGAGCGGATTCAGCAGCAACATGGCCGACAGCCCACCCACGGTGAGCAGAAAACTGGCGCTCCCCCACGCGCCCAAACGGCCGAGCAGGTCCAGCGTGGAGCGCGTGTGGACCCAATGGGTCTGAATGTAGCCCTTGACCCACCGCGAGCGCTGCCGCACCCAGTTCCACAGCCGCGAGTTGGCCTCTTCCCACGTGGTGGAGTCGAGCACCTTGGTGCGATAGCCGGCCTGCGCCAGGCGGATGCCCAGGTCGCAGTCCTCGGTCAGGTTGAACGGGTCCCAGCCGTTCAGTTCGCGCAGCGCCTCGATGCGGAAGTGGTTGGACGTGCCGCCCAGGGGGATGGGCGCCTTGAGCGCGTGCAGACCTGGCAAAAAGAGGTCAAACCACAGTGTGTACTCCAGCGTGAAGAACCGGGTCAGGACGTTCTGGTCCGCGTTGTAGTAGTTGAGCTTGCACTGGAGGCAGGCCGTGTCCGCGGGTTGCTGACGGAAGGCGGCTACAGCCTTGCGGAGTTGGTCCGGGTCGGGCCGGTCCTCCGCGTCGTAGATGACCAGGAACTCGCCCCGCGCCAGGGCCAAGCCCGCGTTGCAGGCGCGGGGTTTGGTGCGCGGCGAGCCAAGGGGAACCGTCACGACCTCGCAGAACACGGGGAGGCGGGCGGCCAGACACGCGGCCGCTGTCTCCGCGTCGTCCGCCTCGACAAGCAGCTTCACCTCCAGCTTCTCAGGCGGGTAGTCCAACCGCTTCATCGCGGCCAAGACGCCGTCCACGATGTTCGCCTCTTTGTAGAGAGGCACGAGCACGGTGTAGACCGGCAGCTCGTCCGCGCCGCCGGCCGCTGGCTCGACGCGAATCTCCGGCCGCCTCACCACGGACAGCAACACGCAGAGCGCCTTGTAGGAAATGGCGGCCATGTAGAACCCGCACACGATGAAGTTCAGCACGGCGAAGGCGATCTTGTAGTCCCACAGCGTGAACAGCACGAGAAACGACGCGCAACTGGCGTAGCTCATGGCCTGGCCTGCCGTGAGCACGGTGCGCGCGCCCTCGGGCCCAGCCCCGCGCCAGTGTTCGTTGAACGTGTCCGTCCCTGTGGGAAGCATGTCAGCCAGCGACTCCTTGCTCTGCTCTACCTCTCGTCCGTCACGACTCCAGCGCCACGACCAATCCCCCCCCCACCACCTCCGCCCCGCGCGAGAAGATGACCCAGCCGAGCTCGGGGATGTCGGCGTGGAGTTCCAGCGCCAGGGGTTTTTGCGTGACGAGCACGGCCTGGCCGGTCTCGGTCTCCTCAAGGCGATCCGCGTTTGCCTCAATGACCTGGCAGGTGGACGAGTCGAGGCGCGTCTCAATCGCCTCCACACGGTAGGGGACTTCTTGAGTGGCGAAGCGCGCAGTCAGCGTTTCGCCTCTGCGGCAGGGCTCGGCCGCCATCCAGAAGACTGTTGCGCGGAAGCGGCTGGCCAGAGCGGGAGCGGCTTCGGCTGGGCAGGCGACGTCGCCGCGCTTTGGCAGGCCGGTCCCGCTTAGAAACACGCCAATACACTCCCCCCGCTCCGCCGCCTCGCGTTCCTCGTTGAAGACGGCGATCTTCTCCACGATGCCCCTCATCCCCGATGGCAGGAAAACCACCTCCTGCCCGGCTCTCATGCGTCCCGACTCCACCCGCCCCAGCAACGCGCGGCGGCCGTCCACGTCGAACACGTCCTGCACCGGGAACCGCAGCGGCGCGTCGGGCCGCGCGGAGGGAGGCGACAGCGTGTCCAGCGCGTCCAGCAGGCAAGGGCCCCGGTACCACGCCATGCGCTCGGACGGCTTGGCGATGTTCTCGCCGGTCAGGGCTGAGCCGGGGATCACGCTCGCTGGCTCCGCGCCCGTGGGCGTCAGCAGGCGGCGGACCTCGGCCGACACCTCCTCGAACCGCTCCTGGCTGTAGCCGACCTTGTCCATCTTGTTGATGAACACGATGGGCCGCTTGAGCCCCAGCAGCGACAGGAACGTGGCGTGGCGCATCGTCTGCTCGCGCGCGCCCTCAGCCGCGTCCACGAGCAGCACGGCGGCCTGGGCCTGGGCCGCGCCCGTGATCATGTTGCGCAGCAGCTCGCGGTGGCCGGGCGCGTCAATGATGACGTACTCGCGCCTGGCGCTGTGGAAGAAGGCGTGCGCCGTGTCTAGCGTCATCTCATTGACGCGCTCCTCCTCCAGGTAGTCCATGAGATACGCGAACTCCACGTCGCGGCCCAGGTCGCGCGACACGCGGCGAATCTCCTCCATCTTCTCCGGCGCCAGCGACCCCGTGTCGTAGAGCAGCCGGCCGATCAGCGTAGACTTGCCGTGGTCCACGTGGCCCGTGATCACCAGGCGCAACGCCTGCCCGCGTTCACGCGCCGCGTCCGGTTTGGCGGAGCAGATCATTCGCATGTCTCCATTCGTCTAGCTGATCTCGCCCGCGAGATACGCCCGCGTGCGCGGGTCGCGGGGCGACGCAAAGAACTCCGAGGCAGGCGCCGACTCCACGACCTCGCCCATGTAGAGGAACACCACGTGGTCGGCCAGCCGCTTGGCCTGACGCAGGATGTGCGTCACGAGCACGACCGTGTACTTCTCCTTGAGCGCCAGGAACCGCTTCTCGATCAACTGCGCCGAGATGGGGTCCAGCGCGGACGTGGGCTCATCGGCCAGGATGGCCTCCGGCTCCACAGCAAGCGCCCGCGCCAGGGCCAGCCGCTGCTGCTGCCCCAGCGACAGGTTCGCCGCCGGCGCGCGCAGGCGGTCCTTCACTTCGTCCCACAGACCCGCCAGCTTCAGGTAATGCTCCACCAACAGAGACACCGCGCCGTTGCGATCGCCGCGTGGCTCCAAGCCGATGCGCCGAAGCATCTGGTCCGGCGTCAACCGATGAATCCTCGGCCCAAAGCTCACGTTGTCCGCCACGGACATGGGCAGCGGGCAGGGCCGCTGTGACAGGAACCCCACCTTGGCGCGCAGGGACAGCTCGTCCGCTCCGGCCGCGTAGACGTCCTCCCCGTCGACGAGCACCTGCCCCTGAACCGACACTTCCTCATGCAGATCGTTGAGCCGATTGACGCTACGAAGCAGCGTGCTCTTGCCGCATCCCGACGGCCCGAGGATCACCGTGATCCGCTTGTCCGGGATGTCCACGCTGGCATCCTTGAGCGCCACGTGGCCGCCGTAGGACACGGTCAGTTTGTGGATGGAGATATGGGGCAACTCAAGTCACCTGAGAACATGCCGCGACAGCCGCCGTCCGGCCAAGCGCGACGAGAAGCTGACCAAGAGCACGATGACGAGAAGCACCAGTGCGGACGCATAGCCGCGCGCCTGCGCCTCGGGGTACGGCGTCCCGATCTGGAAAAACACCGCCAACGGCAGCGACGCCACCGGGTCCAACAGCGACCGCGGGATGTGGTCCGTGTAGCCCGCGGTGAAAAGCACGGACGCCGCGTCGCCGATGCCGCGGCCGAACGCGAGCAGGACCGCCGCCAGGAGGCCCGGCAACGCCTGCCGCGCCACAACGAGCCACGACGTCTGCGTCCGCGATGCGCCAAGGCCGCGCGCCGCCTCCTTGACGCCCGGCGGCACAGCCTTGACCGCCTCGGCCATGGCGCAGGTCATGATCGGGAAGATGAGAACCGCCAGCGTGGCCATTCCCGCCAGCAGCGAGGCGCGCATCCCCAGCCACGACATGACAACAAATCCCAGCGCGCCCCACACGATGGACGGCACGCCGGCGAGAGTGTCGAACAACAGCCGCGCGGCCCGGGACAGGCGCGGGCTTGCGTACTCGCGCTGCAACGCCAGCGAGGCGGGCAAGCTGAAAAGCGCGGAGAGCAGCGTCGCGCCCACGGCCAGGCAAAGCGACCCCACGATGGCGTTGGCGATGCCGCCTTCGCCGCCCAGGTAATAGCCGCCCTTGGGCGTCTCGATCAACATGCGCCACGTGAACCCGGCCGCGCCGCGAACCGCCACGCAACCCGCGATGGCAATCAACGCCGCCACCACGCCGGCCAGCGACAGGCCCATCAGCCACCCGAACACCCGGTCCTGTCCTTTGCGCGAGATCATCTACGCCGCCCGTCCATGCCAGCGCGCCAGCGTCAAGCGCGCCGCCAGGTTGAACGCGGCCACGGCCAGCATCAACGCCAGCGCGGCCAGCATCAGCGCCGCCTCGTAACGCGGCACGGACATCATCTCGCCATAGGCGTTGGCGATCAGCGCCGGGATGGGGCACGCCGAGTCGAGGAGCGAACGCGGAACACGCGGCGCGTTGCCGACCACCATCATCACGGCCATGGTCTCCCCAAACGCGCGCGCGAACCCGATGATCACGCCGGAAACGATGCCTGGCCGCGCGTGGCGCAACAGAACGTGGCGGACCGTCTCCCACCGCGTGGCGCCCAACGACAGCGCTGCCTCGCGCGCGCCGCGCGGCACGCTCTCCAGCGCCTCGGCGGCGATGGAGACGATCACCGGCGACACCATGATCGCCAGCACGACTCCGCCGGCCAGCAGGCTATACCCGCTCGACTCGCTCCCGACCGCGCGGGCCAGCGCGCGCACGAACGGCACGACCACTATCACGCCAAAGAGCCCATACACCACCGACGGGATGCCGGCCATCACGTCCACGGCCAGCTTGGCCGCGTCGCGCCAGCGCCGCGACAGCTTCTCCGAGATGCAGAGCGCGCTGAGCACGCACACCGGCGTAGCCAGGATCATGGCGAGCAAGGTGACGGCCACAGTGCCCGCCGCGAAAGGCAGCAGCCCGAACTCGCCCTGCGCCGGCGCCCAGTCCGGCGACAGCAGACCCGCGAGCAGCGACGCCGACGACAGGATGGGCCACGCCTTGGCGAACAGGCCAACGCACGCGGCCAGCGCCAGCGCGCCGCCCAGCAGCAACGCCCCGCGCATCCACCCAGCCACCAAAGCGTCCTGACGCCGCGTGTCCACCAACCCCTCCCGTGAACTCAAACCGTAAGGTGGGGCTCATCCCACCAGACAACCGCCCGCACCCTCAGCCCGTCTACGTTCTTATTCATATCTGTGCCGATCCGTGTGAGCTGTGGCCCATTCCGTCGTTGCCGTCCGCCGCCGCCGTTCTTCTTCGCGCCTCCGCGCCACTGCGCGAGACTGCCGTCACCGTCGCCGTTCCTTGCGTCTTGGCACAAGCCCGCCATTTGCGGAAACGCGTGGAGACCATGAAGGACTTGAACCGCCTTCATCCGTCCTTAAGGCCCTTCATGCTCTTCATGGTTGTCATCTCGTCGCCGTTCCCCGTTCTTCCGCCGTTCTCCGTGTTCTCCGTGTCCTCCGTGGTTCAATCCGCCGTTCTTACGGATTCAGACTCTCCCGCGCTCGCGCAAGCGTATCCTCGGGCAACGCCACGTACCCCGCCTCGTCAACAAACTTCTGCCCGTCGCTCAGAATCCACCGCACGAACGCCTTAGTGGGTCCGTCGAACCGGCCGCGCGTCACAAGGTAGAGCGTCCGCGCCGGCGGCGAGGGGTACGCGCCCGTGCGCACGGCCTCCACCGCCTCGCGCCGCGTGGCCACGCGCTCCTGCGGGTCAATCCGCCCGTTCTCGTTGGCGTCAATGGGCAGGACCACAAGCCCGGTCACCGGCGCGCCCGTGCGCGGGTCAAAGGCGAAGTTCAGGTTGTTGTAGCCGATGCCCCTCGGGTCCCCTTTGACTGCCTCCGCGACGCCCGGGTCCCCATACACACCTACGCCCTTGAGGCTCTCCTGCCCCTTGCCGCCTAGGAAGCGCGCCCACGTCTCCGCGGCCCCGCACGAGTCGGACCGCGTGTAGACCTGGACAGCGTCAGAGCTTGCCTCGCCCGTGATCTCGCGCCACGACGCGCCCTGCCCCCCCACCCACAGCCCAGCCAGCGTCGCCTTGCGCACACCCCGCGCCAGAAACGCCGGCGTCAGCGCCGCGTTGGACGCGTTGCCAGTGGCAAACACCGCGTCAATGGCCACGGGCACAGGGAACGCTCCCTTGGCGGTTTCTTCTGGCCGGATCTCGCGGCTCACCATGCCGATGTTCACCAGCCCGGCCAGCGCGTCCGCGATGCCCTTGCCCGCCCCGCCGGCGGAGACGTCAATCCGCACGCCCGGATGCAGCTTCTGGTACTCCTCGGCCCACCGAACCATGAGCGGATACAGCGCCCACGCCCCAGACACGCGGATGTCGCCCTCGCTCCCGTCCGCCTGGGCGGCCGACCGCCCGCAACCGGCAACGGCCCCGCAGAGCAGCGCGGAC
>CAYYEE010000074.1:0-13238 GCA_964470775.1 uncultured Planctomycetota bacterium
CCCCCCGCCGCCATCCTGCCGTGGACCAAGGCGACGTACTCCTTGGCCATGCGGCGCTCGCGGAACTGGGCGCAGAGGGATTTTTCCGCGCCGGGGCTCATGGCGACGACGACGACGCCGGTGGTGTCGCGGTCAAGGCGGTGCACGGGGCGCGGCCGGAAGCCCGGGTGTGGCGGGGCCCCGCGGTTCTTGCGCAGCCAGCGCAAAACGCCGGCCATGAAGGGACAGCCCAGCTCCCAGCGCTCGCGCACGACAGTGCAATCCACGGGCTTATTCAACACCATGATCTCGTCGTCAACGAACAGGACATCGGCGTCGAGTCCGCGCCATTCGCGGGCTTCGGTGGCCTCGGCGATGCCGTCGGCTTCGATCCGGTCGCCTTTGCGCAGGGTCTGGCGGGCCTCGGTCTGTTGACCGTTGAGACGGATGGCGCCTTCCTCGATGAGGCGGCGAAGCGCGGGTTCGGGGGTGAGAGACCAATGGTCGAGGCAGGCGGCGATGAGGCGCCGGCCGGCGTCGGCGTCGGTGATTTCGTAGACTTCAGGCATTGGGTCTTCACCGGGGTTAACATGCGGCAAGGGAGTGGGCATTATAGCAAACGCAGCACGGCAACGCCGGACAGGCCGGACGAGTCGGACGGATGCCCGGGCGGAGGCGTTGGCGCGGGCGTTGCGGTTCGAAGGCGTGTGGGCTACAATCATGCTGTTGGTCCAGCCCGGCCGGCCCAGCCGCAACCGGCCCGCCGACGGGCGTTTTTTGAGGCGCCGCGCGGACAGCTATGGAATTGAAGCGCACAGTCCCGGTAAGCCGGGAGCGGGTGATGCTGGTTGGCGCGCTGCCTCATGACGCCCAGGATGTCGAAGACGAGATGGAAGAGCTGGCCAGCCTCGCCACGAGCGCGGGCGCGTTTGTGGTGGGGCGGATGCTGCAACGGCTCCACGCGCCGGCGGCCGCCACGTACTTGGGCGCGGGCAAGCTCGACGAGTTGCGCCAGCTCTGCGCGGAGAATCGCGCGCACACGGTGATCTTCAACGTGGACCTCTCCCCTGCCCAGGTCCGCAACATCGAGAAGGCGATTGACCGCAAGGTGATTGACCGCTCGGAGCTGATTCTGGACATCTTTGCGGCGCGCGCGCGTTCGACGGAGGCGCGGCTGGAGGTGGAGCTGGCGCAGTTCGAGTACACGTATCCCCGGCTGCGGCGCATGTGGAGCCACCTGGACAGCGTGGCAGGCGGGACGGCGGGCGGGATCGGCGGGGGCATCGGGACGCGCGGTCCAGGCGAGCGGCAGCTCGAAACGGACCGGCGGCTGGTGCGCAAGCGCATCCGCGACCTGAAGCGGGAGCTTGACGAGGTGGGCGAGCGGCGCCGGCGCGAGGTGGCGTCGCGCGCGGACGAGGTGACGGCGTGTCTGGTGGGCTACACGAACGCGGGCAAATCGACGCTGATGAACGCGCTAACGCAGGCGGGCGTATACGCGGCGGACCAGCTTTTCGCCACGCTGGACACGCGCACGCGCATCTGCGAAGCAGGCGAGGGCGCGCGCCTTCTGCTGAGCGACACGGTGGGGTTTATCCGCCGGCTGCCCCACCACCTGGTCGCGTCGTTCCGCGCGACCCTTGAAGAGGCGCGGCAGGCCGACCTGCTGGTGCACGTGGTGGACGCGAGCGCGCGCAACGCGGAGGAGCAGATCGCGGCGGTGCGGCAGGTGTTGAACGAGCTGGACCTGGCCGGACGGCCGGAGACGATTGTGCTGAACAAGATCGACTTGGTGACGGATCCGGACCGTCTGGTGCAGTTGCGGCAGGCGCACCCTCAGCACGTGTGCGTGTCGGCGGTGACAGGCCAGGGCATCGACGACTTGCGCGCGGCCATGCGCCGGTTCATCTTCAGCGAGTCATCCGTGCTGACGGTGCGCTTTCCGCCGGCCAACGGCAAGCTTCAGGTGTTTTTGGAGCGGAACTCCGAGATCGTGGAGCGCAAGTACGGCGACGAGGTCTTTGAAGTGACCGCGCGCGTGCCCCACCGCTGCCTGGGCCGGTTACGCGCGCTGGGGGGGCAGGTGGAGTCGAACGACCCGCTGGTGGCGGCGCCGATCGAGGGGTGAACGGCAGGAGGTCAGAGGGCGGAGGTCGGGGGCGCGTCTGGGGGGTCTGCGACTGGGCGCCCCGGCGCCATTCCCACCGTTGACGCATGGTCCCGGCGGGGAGTATCATTTGTGCCTTGCGTCCCAGCGGCGGGAGCGCGCGTCTGTCTTCCGCGGGCGGCCGGTCACGCCCGAAGTCGCGGCTTGCGGAAAGGTGGAAGGCCTCATGATTCAGGAAGTCCTGATGCCAAAGCTCGGCCAGACCATGGAGTCGGCCGTTATCGAGAAGTGGCTGAAGAAGCCGGGCGACAGGGTCGCCAAGGGCGACGTGCTGATGGAGATTCAGACCGACAAGGCGAACCTGGAGGTCGAGTCGTTCGTGGATGGGACGCTGCTGGCGCACGTGGGCAAGGAGGGCGAGACCTTCCCGGTGAACACCGTGGTCGCGCTGATCGGCGCGCCCGGAGACGCTTTGCCGGACATCGAGACGCTGCGCGCAAAGGCGTTGAGCGGCGGAGCCGCCCCTGCCCCGGCGGCCGCGCCCGCCGCCGCCCCAGCGCCGGCCGTTCCGGCGGCCGCGCCTGCTCCGCCGCCTGTGGCCGCGGCTGCTCCGGCTGCTCCGGCCGCTGCGGCGCCGGCGCCGGCGGGCCGCATCTTCGCTTCGCCGCGCGCCCGCAGCCGCGCCGCTCAGGAAAAGGTCCCGCTGGCCATCCTGCGCGGGTCGGGTCCCGATGGACGCATCGTAGAGAAGGACGTGCTGGCCTATCTCGATCGCATCAAAGACCTGCGCGCCACGCCTGTGGCCCGCGAGATCGCGCTTGAGAAGAACGTGGACCTGTCCCTGGTCAAGGGGACCGGGCCTGGCGGAAAGATCACCAAGGAGGATGTCGAGGCCGCGGCGGCCAGCGCTCCGGCGGCGCGGGTTGCCGCCGCGCCAGTCGCGGCGGCCGCGGCGGCGCCGGCCGCTGCGGTTCCGGGCGCGGCGGCGCCTCTGTCGGCGATGCGACGGATCGTGGCGAGCCGCATGAGCCAGTCCAAACGCGAGGCGCCGCACTTCTACATCACCATGGAAGTGGACATGTCCGCTGTGGTGGCGATGCGCAAGAGCGTGAACGCGCAGGGCCGCGTAAAAGTGTCGTACCATGACTTTCTGATCAAGGCCTGCGGCCGCGCGTTCGCTGAGCAGCCTGCGATGAACGTGTCTTTCGCCGGCGACGGCATTGTGCGGCGCGCGGAGATCAACGTGGGCTTGGCCGTTTCCATTGACGACGGGCTGATGGTGCCGGTGGTGAAGAACGTGGACAAGCTGAGTCTGGCCGGGGTGGCTGAAAAGTCGCACGAGCTGATCGAGAAGGCGCGGAGCAAACGGCTGACGCCGGACGAGTACCAGGGCGGCGGCCTCACGATCAGCAACCTGGGGATGTTCGACGTGGATTGGTTCTACCCGATCATCAACCCGGGCGAGTCGGCGATCATCGGCGTGGGCCGCATCGTTGACAAGGTTGTGGTCATCAACGGCGGCATCCACATCCGGCCCATCATGACGCTGGCCATGGCCGCGGACCACCGGGCTGTGGACGGCGCAGTGGCGGCGGCGTTCCTGAAGCGCGTGAAGGAGCTCTTGCAGACGCCGGCTGAGTTGCAGTAGTCGCTTCACGTCACGGAACAAACCGACCCCGCGCTGCTGGAAAGGCTGCGCGGGGTCGTTGTGTGATGGCCGCGAGCGTGGCCGCGGGGCGGGTTTGGGGTCACTCGACGCGGATCCCTTCCCACATTTTCTCAAATAGGGTCTTGTCGGTGTAGCATTGGCCCAGCACGGCGGCTGGGACGTAGCCGCCGTACTCGCAGTGGAAGGACATGACGCCGTCCCAGCGCCGGCGCTTGAGCGTGGCGGCCAGTTCGCCCCACTCAGAGCAGCCAAAGCCGAACGGGACGACCTTGAGCCGGCGCGGGGCGTCGAGCTTGCCGGGCTCTTTGTCCCAGACGAGGTCCTTGGCCGCGATGGCCGCGAGATAGTCCCAGCAGATGTCGAGGGCCATGGTGAGGGGCTCGCCGACCATGGAGAGGTGGCCGGCGTCGGCGAAGATGCCCACATGGGCGGGGTCGAGGCCTTCCATGAGGCGCATAGCCGCGGAAGCGTTGAGGCCCATGGTGCGGCTGCTGTGATTGTGCACCATGGCCTTGACGCCGCGCTTTTCGGCCAAGCGGGCGAAGCCGGCCAGCTTGCGCTTGCAGTCGTCGAGCGTGGACCAATAGTCCTTCTCGTAGGTCCAATAGCCCAGCTTAATGCGCTTGACGCCGGCTTCACCGCAGGCGGCGAAGAGGCGGTCGGCGTACTCCATGGCCGGATCGTTGAAGTCGCCGGGGGTGGTGCAAATCTCGATACTGAGCCCGGCCGAGGCGAACTGACGCGCGGCCGCGGGCAGGGCTGTGGCGCAGTTTTCGGGCGTGACGGGGTAGCCCGGACGCACGCACAGATCGGCGCCGTCCAGACCGATATGCTTCAGTCCGTCGACGATCTCGGCCAGGGTCATGCCTTCGAGATGCTTGGTGAACATCACCTTCTTCATGTCTTGCCTCCTGATGGGTTGCCGGGGACGAGCGGTCATGGTACATGGCCGCGGGGGCGTGGTCAAATGGGAGGAATGGATGATGGGGTGGATGGGCGGGGACAACGCATGGATGCTTGATTCGGCGGCGCGGGGCGGGTATCCTCTCTTGAAGGGGCATGGGACGCGTCCGCCACCCCAGAGGAGCCACATCGGCCATGAAGCAGCTTGCCTGGCACTTTGATCTGCACACACCGGGCTACGTCCGGGTCAACACCGAGCCCGACGTCCTGGCCGTGGCCAGGGAGTTGAAAGCGGCGCGAGTGGAGGAGATCATCACCTTCGCGAAGTGCCACTTCGGCTACGCCTATTACCCGACGCGGGTTGGGACGCCGCATCCGGGGATGAAGGGCGACGCGTTCGGCGACCTGTGCGCCGCGTGCAAGGCCGAGGGGATCCGCGTGCTGGCGTACCTCAGTTTCGGGATTGACGGGCAGGCGGTGGAGAAGCATCCGGAGTGGGCGCAGCTCCACACGCCGGAGCGGAAACCCATCACGCCGGGGCTGTTCCAGCCGGTGTGCCCTTTCACGGCGTACACCAAGGACCTGATGCTGCCGCAGATCGCGGAGGTCATTACGCGGTATCGGCCGGGGGGGTTTTTCTTCGACACGATGGGGGCGTTGGGCGTGTGCTTTTGCGAGGATTGCCGCAAGGCGTTCCGCCAGGCGACGGGCAAAGAGATACCGACCGAGCCTGGCGACCCGCTCCACGCGGTGTACGGCCGGTTCCGCCATGACCGGGCGTTCGAGTTGCTGGGACGGGTGGGACGGTTCATCCTGGAGCGGCTGCCAGGCGCGCGGGTAGGGTTCAACCAGGTGGGCAGCCTGCCTTTTCCCGAAGCCATGCCTGACGGCGTGACCTACCTGACGCTCGACTTCTCGACGTCAGGCTCGCAATGCGTGCAGGCGTCGCTGAACGCATCCTACGGCTCCACGGCCACGCTGCCGAGCGACATCATGCCGACGATCTTCAACCAGGGATGGGGCGATTGGAGCCTGTCGTCGGACACGCATCTGCGGCAGGTGGCCGCGGCGGTGTGGGCCAGGGGCGCGCGGCTGTACATGGGCGACCGGCTCGACCCGCGCAACCGCCTGGACCGGCGGACGAGCCACGCGCTGCGCGTGCTGGCCGACGCGCACAGCCGGATGGCGGCGCATATGCCGCCGGCGGAAGCGGCGCTGGCGCCGGACATCCTGATCGCCCACAGCGCCCACACCATCAACGGCCCGGACATGAGTCTGTTTGCCATCAACGTGCGCGAGAGGCTGCTGCCGCTCGAAGGCGCGCACCGCCTAATGCTGGACGCGGGGCTGAACACGGCGGTCGCGGCCGAGTGCTACCTGGAGACCTGGCTGTCCAAGGCGCGGCTGGTGGTGCTGCCGGAGATGCCGGCCTTGTCGCCGACGACGAACCACATCCTCCGAGAATATGTGACGCGCGGCGGCAAGGTCCTGGTGGTGGGCCGCGTGCCGTCCGTGGCTGGCGCGGCCATGGACTGGGTTGGCGTGCGGCAGGAGGAGACGGCGTGGCAGGATCACATCTATCTGCCGCCGTGGGACACGGAGTTCGAGACGCTGGTGCGAGGCGATTTCCACCGGGGGGCGCTGGAAGGCGCGACGGCGGTGTGTCTGGCGATTCCGGCCTGGGACGCGCGGCACGGGCATCGGTATGGCTGGGGCATCGGGCCATCGTGCGGGACGCCGAGCCCCTTCCCGGCGCTGACGCGGCACACGCTGGGGCGAGGCGAAATTTGGACGCTGGCGGCGCCGATCTGCGGCGACTACGCGCGCCACGCGAATTGGGCGCAGGTGGCGTGGTGGCGGCAGATGATCGAGCGGATGGGCCTGGCGCGGCGGGCGCAGGTGCACACCGCGGCGGGCGCAGTGGACCTAGTGGTGTACGAATCCGCGGCGTCCACGTGGGCGGTGCTGGTGAATATGAACGGGGAGCAGATCGGGTGGAACGGGCGTCCGTGGGCGCGGACGCCGGGCCCGGCGCCGGCGGTGAAGGCGACGCTAGAGCTGGCGACAGCCGGCCGCGGCCAGGGGCGCGTGTTCGTTGACGGCGCGCCGGCGGCGGCGAGCTCGTCGGGCGGGTACCTCCAGATTCCGCTGGACATCAGGGCGGAGTGGACGGTGGCGCGGGTGGACTGGAAGTAGTGGTTTGTTGCTGGAATTGGCGCGCCAATTCCAGCAACTGGCCCGGGACAACCGGCGGCACCAATATGCGGCAGGCCAGCCGGTTGTGTGAGAAGCGCTTGCTTGCGGAAATGGGCGGTCCTTTCCGCAAGCAAGCAGCAGGCGGGGCGCTTCGGCTCAGTTCTTCGCGGCGACGGGCGTGAGGACGAGTTGATACAACGCCCAGATGCCGCCGCGCTGTTTCAACTCAAGGCGCAGGTTGAGGCGGCCATCGTCCACCTTGACGCGGAAACGCCGCGTGGGCGGCTCGGCCTGCGGGCCGGACTGGTCCTTGAACATCTCGCCAGCGATCACAACCTTGCCCTCGGCGATCACGTCGAGAACCTGCTGGCTGTTGAAGCCCCGGCCGATACGAAGCTGCGCGTCGTAGAGGCCGTTGGGCAGGTCGGCCGCGAACTCGTGGATCTCACCCCCCTGCGGGCGATAGGGCCGCACGAAGTCCTCCCACACCTCGTCCATCGGGTTGCGCACGGAATCGCGCAGGGTGCACTCGATCTTGTCCGCCCTGCTTGTGATCCAGCCGAAGGCGGAGCCAAGATTGGCCTTGGGGAAGCCGAGCGGCGGCTTGGCGGGGGCCGGGATGGGCGTGAACACGAGTTTGTGCAGGGTCCAGCGGCTGAGGTTCATGTGGGCGGGATAGAGGTCCTTGGTCGCGAAGCGCCACTCGATGCGGCCACCCGTGACCTGAATGGGAAAGGCGGCGCGCGAGCGGCTGCGGCGGTCATACGCGCGCAGCTCGGGCAGAACCAAGGTGTCCCAGCCTTTGGCTTCGTTGGTCTCGATCAGGGTGGCGTTCCAGTGCGACGACTCGGCGCCTTGGCCGGTGAAGAGGTCCACGCGGTACCAGCCGTCGGGCAGGTCCACGCGGAGCACGTTGGGGGTGTCGCCGCGCACGGACCGGCCTTCCTTGTCCACGGTGAGCGCCTGGGGATTGCGCCAGCCAAAACCGGTCTTGGCGTCGTAGGCCGCGGCGGAGTCGAACACGATCTCGCGCTTGGGCGCGGGGGCGGGGGCCGCGGCGCCGGGGACCTCGGCGGTGAGAGCCAGCAGCGTGAACGCCTCGCCTTCGCCGGTATCGCGGACCTCGATCTCTCGGACCTCCGGTTCGTTGGGCGTCAGTTCGTAGCGGTGCACGACAAAGGCGGCCGGCGCCCCGACGAGGCGCGCGGCGGTGGGTTCGGCCTGGGTGAAGTCGGCGGGTGCGTAGTCGCGCAGGCAGGCCAGGGGGACCTTCTGCGTGGCGCCGGAGGCGAAGCGGAGGACGTACTCCGCGCCGACGCGTCCATCGCGGTAGTCGCTGGCGCCGGAGACGTGGCCGAGGAAATGCAGCCGCAAGACCTTGCGGTTCACGGCAATCGTGACGGTCTGGTTTTTCTCCAGCACGAGCGCGCCGCGGCCGTCGCGCTCAAAGGGGTTCACCAGATCGAAGGGGATGCCGCCGAGGAAGGCTGTCGCGCCGAACGGGAGGCCGAGAAAGGAATCGGAGACCCTCATGTTTGAGAAGGACGGGAACAGGTCGCTTCCGGACACGGGGAAATAGCCGGGCGCGCAGCCGGAAGGGAAACCGAAGTCGAAACCGATCTCGCCGGGCTTCAGGGCGCGGGGCTTCTTGCTCGCGGCGCTGCCATGCTTGCGATAGGGGTCGTGGAGGGGATTGCGGTTCATGACCGGGGTCATGTCAACCGGCTCGAAGCGGGAGTTGGGCAGGGGCTGGACGTCCGGGCCGGACTTGCGGCCTTTGGTGACTTTGAGGACAAGGTTCTTGGGCCGCTCGGCATAGAAGCCGGCCATGTGATAGGGCAGGCGTTCGAGATAGCCGTGGCAGACGGTGAACGGGTCGGTGTAGGAATCCTTGACCACGGGGCCATCGAGCCCCTTGCCGAAGCAAGTATCCATGAGGAGCGGGGACATCAGCGAACGATCGCCTGTGGCGAAGTAGAGCTGGGGCCAGGGCATGTACATGGATTTGGTTGCGTTGCGGAACTCGCGGCTGCCCATCGCCATGAGTTTGACGGCCCGGCCGTCCTGGAGCAGGCGCTCGATGAGCGTCAGCGCGAAGCACTTGTAGTCATAGAAGAACCAGTCCGCGCCCCAGTCGCTGTCTCTGAGGCCTGCGGGGGTCTGCAGCGCGCGCTTCATGCCTTCCTCGTGGAGGGCCAGGTGTTTGAGCATCTCGTCGCGATATTTGGCCTCACCGGTAGCCTCATAGGCGGCAGCCACGTTCCACATGGGCGCGTCGCCGGCCCGGTCCAGAGTGGCGGGCAGGTAGTTCTTCGTGTGGCTGGGGTGGCGGATGACCCAATCGCCGGCCATTCGAATCTGCTCCAAGGCCTGGCGGTTTCCAGTCAGGAAATAGAAGTCGCGCATGGCGAGCAGGAAGGTGTGCGGGGCGTTGACGTGGCCGCTCCAGTGGTCGTAGCTGTGGCGGTGCTGGAGGCCGAGCTTGTGGCCGGTGGGGTCGTGGTGGACAGTGTCAATGTCCATGGTGTGGCGCACGAGCGACTCGGCGAAACGCATGTACTCAGGGCGGCCGGTCCGCAGGTAGGCGAGGAAGACAGTGTGGGCGTTGTTGAGCTCGTCGTTCTTCCAGCCCATCTTGCCATCGAGATTGTCCCAGCGGCCGGCTTCTGGCAGGTAGTGATACTGCATGCAGCCGAAGTCGGTGAAACCGTACCAGTTGGACCACTCGGCCTGATGGCGCATCATCCACTCCAACATGCGCGCCATGGCTTTTTCGATGTCGGGGAAGTTGGCGGTATCTTGGGGGTGGAAGCGGCCGAGGGCTTGTGTGTAGGCGTTCCAGGCTGGGGAGACGAAAAGGAGCGGCGGCGCCTGGAACACGGCGAAACGGGACTGCGCCGCCTGGGCGCTGGCGGAGAAGTCGAGAAGCAGTTCGTGCGTGCGGCCGAGGCCGGTGGCGTTATTGTCCTTGAGGAACTCCCGGTAGTGCTTGTACAACGGGCCGGCCAGTTTCTCCATCATCTCCGGAAAACGCTGGTCTTTGCGGCGCAGGTCGAGGGGCGCGGCTTGAGGCGGGTACAGCCACGCCTTGGCCACGACCGCGTTCGGCGCAGGGGCGGCCTCGAGGCCCTTGGGCATGAGCTCCCAGAAGTAACGCACGCCGAGGAGAAGCGGCGACGCCGCGCCTTCCACGCTCACCCAGCCGGGCGCCTTTTCCCCTTGAGCGGCCACGGCCAAAGCGCCGTGCTGGCGAACCTGGTACTGGGGCCGGAAGGAGGTGAAGGGCGGATTGACGGGCGGTTCGAGATTGTCCTGGAAGAGCGTGGCCGCGGCGTTCAAGGCGGTTTGCGCAGCCGGGGCGCCATTCTGGCCAAAGGCTGCCCGTGGGACCGCGGCCCCATCCTTGAGGAGGGGCACGTTGACGGCGAGAGAGCGCAGCCTGGTTTTGGCGGGGTCGCCGCTGAAGACGAAGAGGTGTTCGAGCGTGACGAAGGGCGCGCCGGCAAAGGCGTGGATGCGGATAATGGAGGGCGAGAAGGTCTGGGCGCCGAGGCGGTGCCACGCCTGCACGCGCAGGATCGCGTGGAGCGGACCATCTTCTTCGACCGTCACAGACCAGTCCTTGCCTTCGCCCAGGCGGTACTCGGCGGAGGGCTTGTCGGAGAACCCGTCCAACGTCATGGTTGAGTCCACGGGGCCAGCGGTGACGGGCTTGCCGTTGAGCGTTAAGTCGCGGAGGATGGCGCCAGGCGCGACGACGAAGGCGAGGGGACCCGTGGACACACGGAGGGTCTGGCCTTCGCGAGCGACGGTGACGGGCTGGGGCGCTTTGGCGCGCGCGGAGACGGCGGGCCCGAACTGGAGCTTGAAGGCGCGGGTTTCGCCGGCTTTGAGGCCGGTCTGGAAATCGAGCAGCAGCCACTTGACGCTGTTGTCGGGCCAGCGGGCGAGGACAAGGGGCTGGACAGCGACTTCCTGGCCGGCGGAGTCGACAAGGCGCAGGCGCAGGGGCTCGGTTAGCAGGCCTTGGGGGAAGGGGACGCCGCCGCGCACGGGTTGGTCCGCGACGTCAACGGGGGCGGAGTTGGTGACGCTTAGCGGGATGGCGCGCGACTCGCCGGCGAGGATGAAGTCGGCGCCGAGAGGCGGCAGGTCTTTCCATTGAGAGTTGCGCCAATCGGCCAGAGCCGGATTGAACATGGCGGCGGCCAAGGCAGCCGATAGAAACGCGGAGACCCTTGCTCTTAGCGCTCTCATGCCTTTTTTCCCTCATGCGCCGCGCCGCAAAGCGTGGCGGCCGGCAAGTGAAAACGACGGAAGATGGATGGATTGACCCGGGAGGCGATGCGGGACGCGGAGGAGGAAACTGGAGGGCTCACGGATACTGCCACGCGCCCGAGTCCAAGCCCGCGGCGTTGTCCAGACGGTGCCAGAAGAACGCGCCCATGTCTTTACGGGGGTCCATGGTGGGCGGTTCTTGAGTGCTGATGTTGGCGGAGAGGCCGCATGTGGTGGCGCCGCCGAGGGTGTCGCCGCTGATCCAGGGGTTGGACATGAAGATGAACTGCTGCTGGGGATCGCCGAACCAGGACACGTGGCCGTCGCCGTAGAGGGTGTTGTAGCCGTCGCGGTGCGCCCACAAGCCGGCGCCGACGCGGTTGTCGGACCACTGGACCGAGCCGACCGTGAATCCGCTGATGACGTAATCCCTGGCCCGGCTCCAGGTGTCGCTGGCCACGGCGCGTCCGCCGAGCATCTTGGTGGTCTTGAAGAGAGGCTTGCCCACAGAGTCGAGGGACAGGGGAATGGCCGGACGGACGCCGGGGGCTTTGGCGTCGGCGGCGAAATAGGGCTGGCTGTGCAGATTTCTCGGATTCACCAACGGGGTGAGACGGTAGTTGTAGTGGCTTTCCAGTCCTGTCGTGCCTGCGCCGAGTCCAGAAGAACCATCGTTGTTGCCCGATGCCCAGTAGAAGTTCCAACGGGCCGTGTTGCGCGTGGCTGAATCCTTTTTGGTGTCCCACACGGCCTGGTAGTTGCCGTGCGTCAGGTTTTTGGGGTCGTCGCCACCGATGAGCTTGACGTGTTGCAGGCTGTTGCCGACAAGGCCGCGCGACCCCCACTGAACCTGCGGACGCATGTTGCTGGCCGAAGCGCAGAAGACAACGCTAAGGCTTTGCGCGTAACCGCCGGTGAACAGATAGCCTAACCCCATGGGCTGGGCATTAAGGCTGCCCGCGCGCGCGGTGTTGTAGAGCGTGCCGTCAATGTACGTCGTTCCGGTCGCGATCTGCGCGTAGCGCGCGGGGAAGAGGTAGGCGTTGGGCAGGTACTTGTTGGAGTCGCTGCCAGGGCCGAACCAGTAGAAGGCCGGTATCTTGTTCTTGCCTCGGGCATCCTGGGCATGGGTGTAGATTCCGTGATCGGCCCAGCCGGTGTTGACGGCGTCGGGGTTGTAGCTGAAGTTGGCGTAGGAAGAGTGGCTGGGATAGTAGCCGGAGAAGTCGCCGATGTAGCTTTCCAATCCGACGCCGATCTGCTTGAGGTTGGTGGCGCAGCTGGCGCGGCGGGCCTTTTCGCGGGCGCTGGAAAGCGCGGGGAGAAGCATGGCGGCGAGGATGGCGATGATGGCGACGACGACGAGCAGTTCGATGAGCGTGAAGGCGCAAAGGACGCGAAGGACGGAAGGACGGCGGCGCGAAGAGCGCGGGGCGCATCTGACCGGAGTGGCAATCATGTTCAGTCTCCTTGAGCTGTGGCCAGGGCGGGCTGGCCGGCCTTGGAAGGGTCGAGCGGGGCGCAGGTCTCGCCCTCGAAGAACTCGGGTTCGATGAACACGCGGCCGCAGGGCGGGCCGCCGGCGGCCATGGCGAGCAGGGCTTCGACGGCCTCGGCGGCCACGCGGCGGTGGGGGTTATCCACGCGGGTGACGCGCTGGCCGGACCAGACGGAGAACGCCTCCCGGCAGCAGCCGACGAACGATATGTCTTTGGGAACGGCAAGGCCCTCTTCGCGCAGACACTCCAAGGCGAGGAAGACGGAGGGGTCCATGCCGACGAACACGGCCGTGGCGGGCTCTGGCCCGGCGAGGGCCTTCTTCAGGCAGGCGCGGATGTTTTCCTTGGTCATGGCGTGGTCGGAGGAGTCTCTGAACGCGTAGAGACGCAGGACGGCGCCGGGCATGGCGGCGACGTCCATCAAGCCGAACCTGGGTTTGCCGCTGGCGCCGATGCGAGGGATGAGGGCGATGCGTCGGTGGCCGATGCGGTAGAGATACTCGACGGCGAGGCGGGTCTCGGACGCGGCGTTGGGCGTGAAGAAATTGGGGAAGCCGTTGTCCACGCCGAAGGCGACGTAGGGCCGGCCCGCGGCCTCGGCCGCGGC
>CAYYEE010000075.1:0-13146 GCA_964470775.1 uncultured Planctomycetota bacterium
GGGGGTAGGGCGCTCACTTTGGGGCCGTGGGGGTGGGGGCTTGCGGCGCGGCTGGCTTGGCAGGCGCGGGAGCGGGCGTCACCGGCGCAGCGGGCTTGGCCGCTTCGGCGGGCTTGTTCTGCTCCCACCACTTCTTCCACGCCTCAATGGCGGCGGCGCGCTGCTCCGGCGTCGCGTCCGGAGCGATTTCGAACTTGTGAGACGCGATTTTCTCAAGGGCGTCTATGACGGCCTGGCGGACGGCGGCGTCTTCGTGGTTGACGCCGAACTGGAGGAGATGGGGGACGGCCTTGTGGCCGATCTTGGCCATGCCTTGCACAAAGACGTCGCGGTTGTTGGGGTCCTTGGCCAGGGTGGCCAGGATGAAATTGACCTGTTTCTTGACGGCTTCGGCTTCGGCGTCGCGTTTGCGGGCGGCTTCCTGGCTGGCGTCAAGGGCATTCTTGCGGAGTTCGAGGAAAGCGGGCTTGGTGTCGGGACCGCCCAAGTCGGGGGATTCCTTGAGCAGGGCATCCACGGCTGCGGCGGCCTGGCCGGCCTGTCCGCGGTTGACCATGCGGCGGAGGTGGTTGAGCGTGGCGTTCCACCACGCGGCGGCTTGGTCAGGCAAGGCTTTGCGCGCGGCGGCGAGGGCGGCCAGGATGGTCGCATCGCTGGCGTTCACGGCGTCGAGGACCTCGATGTAACCCTGGTGGATGGCGGGATCGTCCTGCTTGAGGCGCAGAACGGCTTCGTACTCAGTTCGGGCGGCCTGCATGTCCTTGGCCTGGCGCAGGCAGGAGGCGCGCTCGATGCGAAAAGCCAGCGCCGCTTGGGGCAATTGCTGGGCCAGGGAGTCGATGGCGCCGGAGCACAGGCGGGCCGCCACGGCGAACTGGCCGTTGCGCTTGGCCAGGCCGACGTACTTCTCGTAGATGTCGTTCCGGGAGCCGGCGGCGCGGACGAAGGCTTTGAGCGCCTGGTCGCGTACGCGGGGCTCTGGGTCGGCGATGGCCTTGGAGAGGGGATCGAGAGCCGTGTCCAGGCCCAGCTTGCCCAAGGCGACGGCCGCGGCCTCGCGGATGTCGGGCCGGTCGTCCGTGAGAAGCACGCGCGCCAGGGGAGGCACGGCTTCGGGGAGCGGCTTCTTGGGGTTGGCGGCGCCGATGGCGCCGATGGCGTCCACGGCGAACCAGCAGACGTCTGGATCGGCGAGGGCAGGGATGATGGCTGGCAGAGCCTCGGGCGCGGCCAGGGCGCCGAGGGAAATGGCGGCGGCGCGGCGGGCCTCCACCGGCATCGCGCGGGAGGTCAAAAGCGTGGCCAAGGGCGAGGCCGCGGCTCGGTCACCCATGAGGCCGAGCGCTTCGGCGGCGGCCTTGGCCGTGGCCGCGTCGGTCAGCCGGGGAATGATGTCCTTGACGGCCTGCTTGGCCTTCAGGGCGCCGAGCGCGGTGATGGCCGCGGCCTGCACGGCCGGCATTTCGCGCGGGTCATTGAGTGTGGCGAGGAGCGCGGGGATGGCGCTGGCGCCGCCGATGTCGCCCAGCGCGATGGCCGCTGCGCCGCGGACCGAGGGGTCTGGGTCTTTGGCATCCGTCAACATCTGCACGATGTCAGGGACGCGCTCGATGATCTTGCTTTTGGCGATTTCCTGAATGGCGTACCGTCGCACGCCCGCGAACTCGCACTTGAGGGCTTCGGCCAGGGCTTTGGCGCTCTGTGCCTTGGGAAGAGAGGCAAGTTGGGCGTTCCAGAGTTCTTCGACCTTGGCGGTGAGTTCGGTGATCCTTTGTTCCTGGCGCTGGATGACGTCCTCGAGGATTTCCTCGCGCGTCTTGAGCCGGTTCGCTTCCCACCACGCTGTCCATCTGGCCTGATCGGCGGGCAGGGTCATCAGCGTGATGCGGTGGAGACTCTGGTAGGCGGCTTGGCCGAGCGCAGGGGTGTCGTGGCCGAGAAGGGCAATGAGAACGGGGATGGCTTCGGTGGCGCGGTCTTCGCCCAGAGCTTCGCAGATGAGGACGCGGGCTTGAAGGCTGGCCTCAGCGCCGGACAGCGTCTGGACGACGCGCTGGAAGGATTGCTTGTCGTCCATGGCGATGATGACGGCCTTGGCGGCTTCGCGCACTTTGTCCGAGGGGTCGTCGAGCAGGCGCAGGGCATCGTCGAGAAAGCGCGCGTCACGCCGCGTAGCGGCGGCTTTGAGGATGCTGATGCGGGGGTCGTCGGCCGCGTCCTTGGCGCGCAACGCTTCGAGCAGGACGTCCAGAGCTTCCTGGGCGCCGTTGCCCAGCAGGGACACGGCGGCGGCGGTGCGTTTTTCCGCGTCCGGCGAGTCGAGCAGGGCCTTCCATTCGCTGATCTGGCGCTGTTCGGCCGTGGGCGCCGCCGCGGGCGCAGCAGGCGCGGCGACCGGCGGGGCCCCATTTGGCGCTTGGGCGCAGGCTGCGCCCAGCACGAGAACGGCGGACAATAATACGGCTATGGCGCGACTCACAGGAGACGGTCCAAGCAGGGTCATCGCTCCATCTTCCAGAGGCGCGGCGAGTTGAGGACCGAGATGTCTACACGCCATGAATGCTAGCAAAGGGCACAACGCCCGTCAACATCAAGGGTTGAGGAGTTTCCCCGTCATTTCCCCGCGTTTAAGACGAAATGGCCTCAAATGGCCGAATGGAACCGATCCGCGGCCTGTTGGCGCCCACGACGTCTGGGACTCATGCGAACGGGGCCATCCTTTCCCAGCAGCCTGTTGAAAATGTCGCGGGGACACGTTGCGATCCCGCCGTTGGCGGGCTGAGGCGCCATGTCCCCGCGTCGCGGTGTTTTCTCAACGGGCCGCTAGATGGCCGCAAACGGGTATCCGAGGGCATTCATGGAAACACCCGCCGGGAATGGGGAGACTCCTCCAGGGCTGGGCGCGCGGGCGGTGTTGTGCGCGCGGCGTGTGACGGTTAGCATGTGGGGGCGCAAGCGTGGCAGGGAGTCTATTGAGGAACGACGCAGGCATGGCGATCTTGGCTGTGGACTACGGGGAGAGGCGGATCGGGCTGGCGGTGAGCGACGAGATGGGCGTGGCGGCGCACGGTCTGCCGACGCTTCATTGCGCGGGTGGGGCCGAGGGCGTGGAGCAGGTCTGCCGGATCGCGCGCGAGCGGGGTGTGGAGGAGGTCGTGGTGGGGCTGCCGCGCAACATGGACGGTTCCGAGGGGGCGCAGGCGGGCGCGGCGCGGGCGTTCGGAGCTCAGCTCCGTGAAATGCTGAAGGCGCCGGTTCGGTTTGTGGACGAACGGCTGAGCAGTTCACGGGCGGAGAGGGTGTTGAGCGAGAGCGGCGTGAGCCTGGCCAAACGCAAGGGCATGGTGGACCGCATGGCCGCGCAGTTCATCCTTGAGCACTACCTTTCGTTGCGTCGGAGCATGGGGCCGGAGGGTGCGGCGCGGTTTCTTGACATCGGTGAGGACGAGGCATAGAATCGCCGGGTCTAACGCCGATGGCGCCGGCTGCGCACGGGTTGTTGCGCGGCGGCGCCGCGGTCCTTTTTCGAGGTTCCCATGGTCGAACAGGTCAACGGCGCGAGCGCTGGCCATGCCAGGCTCCGCGCGTGGTTGCGGGCGGTTGCGTTCGCGCTGATCGCGTTTGTGATGCCTCTGGCGTGCGTGACGTGCCGTCCGGCCGCGCCCGCGTCCGGCCGGGCGCTCTTTCCTACGTGGGAGCTGGGTGACTGGTGGGAGGTGGAGAGCGTGTTCGCGGCGGCGCGGCCGTCGCAGGGGGCGGACCTGGCCGGGTTGGACTTGCATCACCGTTTTGAGGTGGTGGCGGAGGAAACGGTGGAGGGCAAACCGTGCTGGCGGGTGGAGGCGCGGCCCGTGAGTCTGCCCAAGCCCGCGCGCCAGGAGGCGGCGGGTCTTGTGATGGCGCGCTTCTGGGTGACCAAGGACACGTTCCGGCCGGTGAAGATGGAGCGCAAGGTCGGCGCGGGGCGCCACTTCGTGACCGCGCCTTTCAAGGAGACGGCGGACCTGCCGGCGGCGGGCGGGGCATTGTTGCTGGAGGACGCTTTCCCGACCATCCTGGACCTGCCGATGGGACCCAGACGCGGGGACGAGACCATCAACGCGGCCTGGAAGGGCATGGTGTCGGACGCGGCCGGCGGCAGGCATGTGCGTCAGACCGCTCTGGAGATTGTGGAGAAGCGGGGGTTCTGGCGGGAGCGGGTGCTGCGGGTGACGTTGAGCGACGGCAAGGTGGCCTGCAACCAGCTCTGGCGGCCGGACCGGCCGTGGCCGGACAGCTTCCGGACGTGGGCAGGCGTGTCGCCCGATGCGCCGTTCGTCTATCAGACTACGCTGAAGGCGTGGAGCGCGGAGCCTTACCGCAGCTACATCGGGACCTTCTTCCTGGTCTTCGGGTTCCTGGCGCAGGCGATGTTCACGTTCCGCTTCGTGGTGCAGTGGATCGCTTCCGAGCGCGCCAAGAAGAGCGTTATCCCTATGTCCTTCTGGTACTTCAGCTTGCTGGGCGGCACGATGCTGTTCATCTACGCTCTCTATCGCGTTGACCCGGTCTTCATCATGGGTCAGGGCGCGGGTGTCATCATCTACGTGCGCAATGTCATCCTGCGGCTGCGCGAGCGGCGGCAGGCCGAGGCTGGAATCGCGCCGAGCGCGCCTTCGGGCGGGCACTGACCGGCGCGCGCTGTGCTGGAAGGGCCTGTGCGCGGGTGCAGGATGGAGACGGGAATGCGCCTAATATGACTGCATCCGGCGGCTGGAATTGCGGTTCCGGGAAACGTCTGTCGAAGTGTGTCAGGAGGCTTGACAGCTCCGCGATTTGACCGTAATGTTGAGTATGGAGGAGGGGTGGGGGCGAGTCGCCCGCCATGGGCTTGATGGCGAAAGGCTGGAGGGCTTTTCGTTGACCAAGGTCCAGGGAGCAGGCTGGAAACCGACGCGGCGCTGGAGGGACGGCCGGTCCAGCCTGGACTGGGAGAGGCCGCCGCGGTGAGAGCTTTTCTGCGTCTGGAATCGGGAGGGGGCGGAACCAGCAGGTGGGAGTTGACGCCCGGCCAGGTTCTGCGCATCGGCCGCGCTGAAGAGAACGACGCGAGGCCCGACTGTCACGGGCTGTCGCGCCGCCATAGCGAGGTGGACTATCGCGATGGGGGCTGGATTGTTCGCGATCTGGGGAGCACGAACGGAACTTGGCTGAACGACCACCGCGTGGCGCCCAACGGCGAGGAGCCTCTGGCCGACGGCGACCGCGTGCGCGCGGGGGAGGCGGTTTTCGTGTTTCAGCTTGTGCAGGCCAGATTCCGCCTGTGTCCGGTCTGCGGCGATGGACAGGTCTACCCCGAAAGCGCGCTGCTGGCCAACGGACTGGCGCGGCCGGGAATCCTGGTCTGCGGCCGGTGCGGCACGGTGATTCGCGAAGCGGACGGCCAGTTTGGCATTGTCTTTGTGCCTTGGGCATATGCCTTGCAGAGACGGCGGCTTGGCGTGGGGCTTTTCACGGCGCAGGAGCTGGGGATGTTCGGCGAGGCGGCGCTGGATGAGTTGGAGGTGACAAACGGCGACGGGAACGGCGGCCATGTCCAGGGCGCGACGGCTCGCGCCGAGGCGGCGCCGAGACCGGCGGCCACGGAATCGGCCGGGACGAACGGCGGCGCAAAGCCCGCGGCCCGCGTCCCAGCCGCGGTTGCGCCCGGGGCCGCTGCGCACAAGCCTGCCCCTGAACCGCCGCGCGCGGCGCCGGAACCCAAGCCCGAACCCAGGTCCGAACCCGAGCCCGTGCGCGAGGCTGAGATCGACACGGAACCAGACCCGCAGCCCGAGGACCTCGGGCCTTCGGCCGTGGAGATGGCGCTGGCGTCGCTGGAGAGGGCTTTTGCCGCGGAGGCCAGAGGCGGCCGGGGGCGTTGAGGCGCTGGGGACTCTCCGATAGAATGCCAGCGTGCCGTTGCTGAAGCGTCAAGTCCCGTGGCTGGGGGTGCTGGTGAGCAAGTGGATTCTGCCGGTGGCGCTGGTGGCCGTGCTTGTGGCGCCGAGGGCGGCGCGCATCGCGCATCCCAACGCCAACCTGGCGGACGAGGCGATCTTCTACCTGCCGTTTCTGGCCTCGACGGGGCTGGCGCCTTACACGGATTTCGCGTGCCCGTATAACCCTGGCTCGGTCTGGCTTCTGGGCGGGGCCTACGCGGTGTTTGGGGCGTCGTATCGCGTGGCCGAAGGCGTGACGGCGGTTCTGGCAACGGGCATCGCGGGGCTTTTGTTCGTGTGCGGCCGGCGGGCGTTCGGGCCGCTGGGGGGCTTTGTCGCGGCGGCGGTCTTCGCGTGGCATCCGCTCATCGTGGCCTACCACGTCTTCGCTGTGGAACTGTGCACGGCCCTGTGCGTCTGGGGCGCCATCGCGCTGCTGCAGCAGGACGCGCCGCTCTCTCTGCGACAGGTATCGGCCATCGCCTTGCTAATGACCGCGGCGTGGCTCTTCAAGCAGAGCGCGGCCGGGCCGGCTCTGGGGGTGGCGCTCTGTTTGTGGTTCGCCCGTGGCGAACGCCGCAGCGCGGTCCGTTACGTAGTTGTCGTGTGCTTGCTGGCCGGGGCGGCGACCGCGGCGCTGGCGTTGAGATATGGCGCGCCCTACATCGAGCAGACGCTCATCTTCCACTGGGCCAAGGGGGAGGCGTGTCCGCTTGTGTGGCGGCCCATTCTCTTTATCCGGAAATGCTGCGATCCCCTGTCGCTTCTGGGCGCCGCCGGGCTGGCGCTCTTCACGTTGCGGCGGAGCAAGGACCGCAAGGCGCTGGTCGTGGCGTGGCTCTTCGCGGCTGAACTTCTTGTGAACGTGCTGCTGAGCTCTACGTACTGGAGCCACACGCATATCCCCATGTGCGCGTATCTGGCGTTTTTCGCTGGCTATCTGGCGCGCGAGGCGCGGACGCTGGCGCCGCGTCTGGCCGGCGCGGCGGGTGGCGCTCGCTGGCGGGCGTTGAAGCCGTTTGCTCTGGCCGCGTTGTGCGCGGCGGCGTTGGTGGCGCTGTCGGGGGAGAACGTGTGGCGCGCCGCCCGCGTCTGTGATCTGCCGTGGGGCTTGGGGGGCGTGTCCCGGCAGGGCATCCGCGAGATCGCGGACTACGTGTCGAGCCACAGCGACCCGGCCGGCCGCATTTTCGCGCCGCCATTCGTGTGTCTGGAGGCGCATCGGCGGAGCACGGTGGACAATGTGGAGAACGCGGGCGTGATGGCGTGGGTGGAACAGACGATGCGCGAGGAGGGGTTCCGGGCCGTGATGCGCAAGTCGCGCGGACGATCCTTCTGGGACATGATCGTGCAGTGCAGGCCGTACTGGGTGGTCCGCGTGGAGAAGGAAATGGCGGCGCGGGCGCTTCAGGTCGTTGTGCTGCCAGAGGCGTGGGCCATAGAGTACCCGGAGAAGCTGAGCGATGGCCGTCAGTACCGGGTGGCGGCGCGGATGTGCGGCCACATGATTCTGACGCCCCGGCCGGTCGCGGATTCGGCGCCGCCCCGGTCTCAATAGCCTCCGGCCGGCGCTCGCCTACTCCAGCAAGTGCCCCAGCTTGTCGCGCTTGGTCTTGAGGTAGAAGGCGTTGTGGTCGCCGGGCTGGATGACGATGGGCTCGCGCTCGGTGATCTCCAGACCGTAGCTCTTGAGACCGGTGTACTTGCGGGGGTTGTTGGTCAGCAGCCTCATGCGGCGCACGCCCAGATCAAAGAGAATCTGCGCGCCCAGGCCGTAGTCGCGCTCGTCGGGCTGAAACCCCAGCTTGAGGTTGGCCTCGACGGTGTCCAGGCCTTTGTCTTGCAGGGCGTAGGCGTGAATCTTGTTGTCCAAGCCGATGCCGCGGCCTTCCTGGCGCATGTACAGTACCAGCCCTTTGCCTTCGGCCTCGATGCGGCGCAGGGCTTCGTGGAGCTGAGAGCGGCAATCGCAGCGGATGGAGCCGAGGATGTCGCCGGTGAGGCATTCGGAATGGACGCGGACCAGGACGGGGTCGTCGTGCACGATGTGGCCCGCGGCGCTGGATGGGGTGATGAGGCCCTTGCACACCGCTAGGCTGATTTCGCGGTCAATGGCCGCGCCGTACATGTGCAGCGTGAACTCGCCAAAGACCGTGGGCAGGCGGCAGGTTTCGAGGTGCTCGACCAGGCGTTCGTGGGCGCGGCGATAGCGGATGATCTGGTCAATGGAGCACATCTTGAGACCATGCTGGCGGCAGAATTTCATCAGCTCCGGCCTGCGGGCCATGCCGCCGTCGTCGTTCATGATCTCGCAGATGACGGCGGCGGGCTTGAGGCCGGCCAGGCGGCAGAGGTCAACCGAGCCTTCGGTCTGGCCCGCGCGGACCAGCACGCCGCCGTTGCGCGCGCGCAGCGGGAAGACGTGGCCGGGCCGGGCCAAGTCCGAAGGGCGGCAGTCGTCGCTGACGGCCTTGAGGATTGTGGTGGCGCGGTCGGCGGCGGAGATGCCGGTGCTCACGCCTTCCTTGGCGTCCACGGTCACGGTGAAAGCCGTGCCAAAGGATGACGTGTTGCGCGGCGATTGGAGCGTGAGGTCGAGGGCATCGGCCTTCTCCTCCGTGATCGGCATGCAGATGAGTCCGCGGCCGAACTTGGCCATGAAGTTGATCTTGTCGGGCGTGGTGAACTGAGCGGCGAGGGTGAGGTCGCCCTCATTCTCGCGTGTGGTGTCGTCCACCAGCACGATCATCCTGCCGGCGCGCAGCTCGTCCAGGATTTCGGGTATCGGCGCAAAGTCTTCCATGGCGCGTCCTCATGTGGTGCGGCAGGGGTGGATTGCGTGAGTCTGAAAAGACGATTATAGCACGATGGCGGCGCGGGGGCACGGACGGAAAGGGCGAGGCGCTTGATGAATGACGGCGCTCAAACCGTTTCGCGGGGGGAACCCCAACTCAACGGCTCGTCGCTTGACGCCGACGGCGGCGCCGACGCCGGGCGGAGGGTGGACCCGGCCGGGAGCAGCGGGGCGGCATCGATGTCCGCCGTCTCGGCCTGTCAACGTGAGACAGTCAGAGGCCGGGGCATCATGTATGGCAGATGAGAGCTCGCATCTGACCGAACCAAGAACTGTCGGTGTGTTGACAGGAAAAAGGCAGGTCTATAGAATCCGAACCGGTATAGCCGGATTACTCCAATTTCACTGAGCGTGATTATACCCTTGTCACACGAAGCCCTTCAGAATGCGCCTTTGCCACTTTGGAGGCAGATTGCCGGTCAGTTGGCCGCGGAGGCCCGGCGCCTGGAGCCTGGCGCGCGGTTCCCGTCGGAGCGTGTGCTTTCGGCTCAGTACGGTGTGCAGCGCGGCACGGTGCAGAAGGCGCTCGATCATCTGGTGGCGCAGCGGGTGCTGACACGATCGCCATCGCGGGGTACCTATGTCGAGGCGGCCGATGGCACGGCGCCCGTGGCGCTCTTGCAGTTCCACATCCCCGACCGCGACGACGTGGTCTACGCGACCCACATCCACGGTGTGTGCCGCGGATTGGAGGGCACGGGCCGCCGGCTGCTGCCCTCGCTTGTGATGCCCAACGGGCCGTCCGCGGAGATGATCCTCGATTCGCTCCACGCCACCAAGACCGCGGGCGTCATCGTGGACCGGTTCACGGTTCCCGAGGACCTGCCGTTGCTGTTGCGCCTGCACGCCGAGTTTCCCATGGTGAGCATGAGCAAGGAGTTGCTCGAAGCGCCGGCGCCGTGCGCGCAGGTGGAACCGTTCGAGAGCACGGCGCTGATTGTGCGCTACTTCGTGTCCAAGGGGTGCCGGTCCTTTGTGGGTTGCGGCCGAGGCGGGGCGCACACCATTGTGCAGCGCCGCATGGAGGCCTTTGTGTCCGCGTGCGCGGCGCTGGGCGTGGCGCCGGCGACAGTCATCGCGGGCCGGATCGAGGAAGCGCCGGAAGCGGTGACGGAGGCGCCGCGTCCCGTGGCGTTCTTCGCCCCGTTGGGCCGCGACGCGACGCATGCCCTGCAAATCGCCGAGGCGCGCGGCATGCGCCTGGGAAAGGACATCTTCATTGGGACCACGCCGCCCAAGCACGCGCGACAGGACTACGCAGGCATGGCGCTGGCCGTCAGGGATGAAGACCAACTCGGATTTGAGGCGGCCAAGCTGTTGATCCGTCACATCGAAGGCAAGGCCAAGCCCCGAGAGATCGTAAACGTGCCTTGCGAGGTGGTTCTGCCGGAATGAGGGCGGGGCGGATGGAAGGGTGACTGGGCATGATTCCGCGAGAGAGGATGCTCTGCGCGCTGGCCGGCGGCGAGCCCGACGCGCTCTGCTTCGCCGAGCATTTCGTGGGCGGCCCCATCGGCCAGCGACTGCTGGGCTTGCCGCTCGGCGCGCCCGCGCCGCCGGGCGCCTTGGCCAAGGCGCTGGGCAGCGACGCGGTGAAGTTCAGCCGCCTGCCGCCGCTGTTCTACGAGCGCGTGCCCATGCCCGACGGCTCGACCGGCATCGGCCCGGGACTGATTCGGTCGCGCGACGATCTGCCGTTGTTGAAGCTGCCCACGGACGAGGCGTGGATCCCCAAGGCTCGCGAGTTCCTGCGCACGCAGCGCGGCGACATGGCGGCGTTCGGCGGCACGCGCCTGGGGCTCTCGGCCACTCTCAACTCCATGGGGTTGGACGCCTTTTCGATTGCGCTTCACGAAGACAGGGGGCTGGTGGAGGATGTGCTCGACAGGTACGTGGCGTTCAGCGCGCGCACGGTGGAGGTGTTCTGCGAGCTGGGTTTTGACGGCGTGTGGGTGTTCGACGATTTCGCGTACAAGACAGGTCCCATGTTCAGCCCCGCCGTGCTGCGGGAGGTCGTGCTGCCCAGGCTGCGCCGGGCTGCGGAGCGCATCTCCGTGCCGTGGATCTTCCATTCCGACGGCAATCTCTTTCCCGTGCTCGACGATCTGCTGACGCTGGGCATGAGCGGCATCCACCCCATCGAGCCGGAAGCTATGGACCTGGCCCAGGCCAAGCGCGCGCTGCAAGGCCGCGCGTGCGTCATCGGCAATGTCAGCGTCAACCTGCTGGCTTCGGGCACGCCCGAGCAGGTGCGGCAGGCCGTGGTAGACGCCGCGCGCGTCGGCCGGCCGGGCGGCGGTTACATCCTTTCCACGGGCAACTGCATCCCGGCCTACGCCCGCATCGAGAACGTGCGCGCTCTGGTTCAGGCCGTGGCGGACTTGAGGATGGGCCAGGCGTGACACCGTTTCGCTTTCGTGGCTTGTGGCAGTGGAACCCAGTTTCGTGCGTTTCGCCGCGCAGTTACGACGAAAAGCACATGCTGGCCCACAATGAGTGGTTCTTCGACCGCGCCCTGATGATTCGTTACTTCGACGCCTTGCGCGGCGCGGGCATCAACACGTGGATCCTGGCCAACACCCATCCCTTCCCCTTCATGGTGGACCTCTCCGCCCATCCTGACGCCGTGGTCCTGTCCGCGTCCGAGCTGCAACGCCACCAATCGCACTATCGCTGGCTCTTCGACACGGCGCGGTCAAAAGGCGTGCTCCCCTTTGTGCTGTTCCACACCTGCTACGTGCCCGACACCTTTGGCGAAAAGCATCAGATTCGGCCCGCGCACTCCTACGCGCCTTCGCCGCTGGCCGTGGAGTACACGCGACACTGCGTGCGCCAGTTGTGCGAGACGTATCCGGAGCTGGCGGGCGTCAACGCCGAAGCCAGCGAGAACGTGGCCGCGGACCTGCGCTCCCGGTTCGCGCGCGAGGCCATCGTGGCGGGCATCCATGACAGCTCCCGGCGGCCCACGCTCTTCTTTCGCGGCTGGATCAGCGACCCGGCCGGCATGAAGGAGAACGTCCTCGACGCTTACGCGGGCGAGTGCTTTTTCACGGTGAAGTACACGTGGGAGTTCCTGATCCACCCCAAGCCGGACCCGGAGTTCCTGCGCTGGGTATCGACTTGCGGCGCGGACCGCGTCCTGCCCGAGTTCTGGATCAGCAACTTCCAGCCCTTCGGCTGTCACGATGTGGAGCTGGCGCAGGGCATCCGCGAGAGCCTGCGCGCGCTGGGCTGTCCCGGGTTCACGTCGCACCCCATGGACATGTACGGAGCGCCTTTTGTCCAGCACAGCCCAGGCCGCGTGTTTCAGGTCGAGCGCGATCAGGACTGGTACGCCACGCTTTCGGGACAGTGGGACGACGGCGCAAAGGAGCGCGCCAGCGCGTTCGGCCTGGCCGACGAGCCTTTGCGCCGGAGTTCCAGGGCGGCGTGCCTTCCGTTCGAGCTCAGCAGCTACTACATGACAGGCAACAAGCAGAACTTCTTGCAGCCGCAATGGCTTGCCTCCATCGCCGGCTCGCCCGAGCGCAAGGCGGGGCTGCACACGCTGGCGCAATGGGCCTCCCTGGGCCCGCAGACGCGCAACGCCTACGGCCGGTGGAGAGAGCAGATTGGCGGAGAGAAGGTCGTCTACCCGGGCGAGGATGGGGCCGGATACAGTCTGGGCGATCTGCTGGCCGATCTGGAGCGCGTGGAAGCGGAGTGGGCCGAACCGCCCGAGACCGCGCCGCGCCGCGCCGAGGTCTATGCCGCGTGGCGCAAGGATGTGGTTGCGCTTCACTGGATGGCCCTTGCGTGGACGTGGCGCGCCAGGGCTGTGGAGGCCCACTACGCCGGCCGCCGCGCCGAGGCGCTGAACGCGCTGGGCCGCTGTCTGGAGCACGTGCGGCGGGTTCCGGCGCTGATTAGGCATGACGGGCCATATCGGCAGCTTGTGGGGCGGCATGTGGTCATCTTGTCTTGGACCGGGCTGATCGCCGCGCTGAAACAGGAACTGGCCGACTACGCCGCAGGCCGCGAGCAGACGCACTACTTCCACGGCCAGGCCCAGCACGATGACCCTCGCGGCAAGGACTTCATGGCGCCCAGGGCGTGAGCCGCGCCGCGATGGCCGTCTCCGTTTTTCGGTCCCGTGCGTCCTTTGTCCTTTGAGCCATTCGCGTTGTCCACAAGTGACGCGATAGCAAGCGGCTGGGAGAAGGGGGAAGAGGTCTTTACCCCAAGAAGGGCTTCCGGAAGGGCCGAATGCGGCCCTTGCGCTTCCCGAAGGCATTAATTGACCCCTACAAGGAACTGCCCGGATTTGGCCGGCCGCTGGCGGTGGACGGCAAG
>CAYYEE010000076.1:0-13065 GCA_964470775.1 uncultured Planctomycetota bacterium
CCGCTCGCCCCGCCCATGGCGATCGCCGAGGAGGACGGCGTCATCGTGGCGCGCCGCTCCGGCGAGGGATGGTCGGCCGAGTCGCGCATGAACGCCGGCGCTGACGCCGTGGAATGGGAGCTGGTCCTTCGCGGTGAGAAGCCAGGCCGCGTCCTGCTGCAGGCCGAGCTGGCCGTGCCGTCGGTTTTCGCCGAAGGCCAGTGGTGGGACGGCTACCTCATGTTCGACGCTGGCCTGCCGGCTATGCCGCGGAGCCTGCTGCTTCAGCGCGGCGGCCCCAACGAGCTCTTCCCTATGAGCGCGGCCATGGACGCGGCTGGCCAGAGCGGCGTGGCCGTAGCCCTGGCGCCGGACACGATTCTCAGCTCGCTCGACACCGTGGCGGCGCGGCAGGGCCAGGGCTGGGGCTACGGTTTCCGGACTCGGCGCGTGTTGACCCAAGGCCAGGAAATCCGGATGAAGTTCCGGGTCTTCGGCTTTGACGCGCCGTGCGGATGGCGCGACGGCGTGGAGAAATTCTGGAGCTTCTATCCCCAATTCGCCGCGCCCCGGACGGGCCTGCCCGCCGGCGTGGCGGGCCGCGGCTGCGGCTACACGTTCTGGCGCTTTTCAGCCCTGGGCGACGAGTATCTCGACCTCGCGCGCCGGTTCCGCGGCGGGTGGGAGTGGTGCTACCGCCCCACCATTCAGCGCGGCGACTGGGCCATGACCGAGAAGTACAGCCTGCCCACCGTGGCCGAGGGCAAGGAGTATCTGGGGCCGCTGCAAGACATCCAAGACAAGCTGGGCAAGGGCCGCGAGCGCTACAACAACATGGTGGAGATGCGCAAGCGTCAGATGGCCCTGAGCAAGGAGCTGGGCGTGTGCGCCGCGTGGTACACCCTGCCCTGCCACGCCGAGGTCCCCGTGGCCAAGGACTTCCCCGATTCGCACCTGGTCATGCGCAACGGCAAAGGCAGCACGCAATATGGCATGCGCATCCTGCCAGCGATGACCTCGTTCGAGGATTTCTACAAGAAGAGCCTGGCCGAGGTGGTCCAGCGTTTCGGCGCGCCGGGCATCGCCTACGACTCGCTGTTCGGCAACATGGGCCACTACGGCCCGGTGAAGGACACCACATGGTCGGCGTTTGACGACGACCTGCGCGTCTGCACGCTGGACGGCGCGGCGCAGGGCCGCATCATCGAGTTCGCGCGCACGCTGCGCACGGCCGGCGGCGCGCCCGTGGCCCAGGTAGGGAACACCAAGCTTGTCGGCCCGTACTACCTCCAGGCGCTCGTGGACGCGGGCCTTGTGGAGTACAGCCCCACCTATCTTGACGCCATGCGCCGCAAAGACCGCATGGAGCGCCTGCGCGTCAGCATGGGCCGCAAGAGCCTCACGTTCTGGCTGTTCGACTTCTCGGTCAAGCGGACCAACGCCGAACTGGGCCGGCTGGTCGAAAAGCGCAGGAAAGGCGAGATTACGGCGGCGCAGTTAAAGGACTACCTGCTCAAGACCACGGACCGCGCCATCGTGTGGAGCTATTACCACGGCGCGTTCCTGTCGCCCATCGTCATCAGCGGCAATGAACGCATCCAGAAGGCGCTGCCCGCGCTGGACGAGTTTCTGAGCCGGGGCTGGCGCGAGTCGCCGCGCGCCAAGGCCGCGAACAAGGACCTGCTGGTATCGCGCACAGGCCAAGGCGCGGGAAGCATGTGGTCCGTGGGCAACCTGGCCGACGCGCCCGCCAAGAGCGACGTGACGCTGCTGCCCGAAGCCGGTTCCGCGCTCGTTCCCGTCGCGGCCTCGGTGAAAGGCGGGGTTGTTCAGACCGTGGACAATGGCCGCTGCGCCGTGGCCGGCGTGGAAGTGGGCGCGCGCTCGACCACGGTGATGGCCGCCGCGCTGCTGGTCGAGGGCTCGGGCAAGTTCGCGACAAGCCTGGTCTATGAGCCGGACCGGCGTTATGAGCTGGCCGTGGACATCGAGACGCCGGGCTGCCGGCTGGCCCAGGCGTGGCTGCCCCAGGGCTTTGCCGGCGCCGAGGTGACGTTGAACGGCAAGCGTCTGCCGGCCAAGCGGGACGGGGAAACGCTGGAGCTGGACGCGGCGCCGCCGCCGGGCAAGAGCCGGCTGACGCTGAAGGCGGCGCCGCGCGTGGTGATGGACGCGGACACTCGCGCGCTGGCCGCGCTGCCTGTGGGCAAGCTGGCCCTGTACTGCGCCCCTGGAGCGGAAGCGCAGGCGCGCGGCTTGCAGCGGTTCTTCGCGTTCTGGCGGCGCGTGGCGCTCAAGCAGACCGAGGCGCCATTCATCACGATCACGACCTGGCCGGCCCCGGCGCAGGGCGCGGTGGTGGCCTTGGCCTCGAGCGCGGTGAAGCCCGTCAAGGCGGACGACCTTTTGGCCGGCGCCGAAGCGCGCGTGGTCATGAAAGACGGAACCCTGCTCGTCGCCGCCAAAGACACTGCCGCCCTGGCCAACGCCATGCGCCTCCTGCTCCAGGAGCTCGACCTCGCCTTCCCCTTCCCCGGCCATTTCAGCGGCGAACACGGCCCCAACTTCCTCGACGACGCCAGCGACGCCAACAAGCCCCTGCCCGAAATCCTCGAAGTCCTGGATAACGGCGTGCTGCGCGGGTAGCGCCTCGGCCACAGGACACGCGCGCGAGAACAGCGGCCGGCCCCCCAGCGAGGCCGGCCGCTGGCTTTCTGGGCCGGGCGCGGATAACATCTTGCGGTCCATGGCGCGCGGCCGGCTGTCTTGGCGCTGCGCGCGGGTTCTGGCCAGAGAGATCGCGATGAGCAAGATGATTCGCCGCCGGGTTCGTTACCACCTGCGCGCGAGCGTGACGCCGTTCGACGGGCCTGCTCACACGCAGGAGTTGCTGCGCATTGTGCGCGAGGGGCTGGTGGACGAGGTGATGTTCTTTCTGCCGCACGCGGAGGAGATGTCGCCGGGGCTGGGCACGGACCAGGAGTGCCGCGAGGCGCGCGACCGCGTCCGGCCGATCTTCGACGAACTGCGGCGCATGGGCGTGGCGGCGTCGGTGAATATCTGGTGGACCAAGTCGTTCAGCAACTTCGGGCTGGCCATGCGGGACATGCGCGACCGTTTCGACTTCCGCTGGGCCGTCAGTTCCACCGGCGCCAGCGACTACTCGGCGGCGTGTCCGCTCGATGACCGCTGGCTCGACGAAGCCCGGCGCGTCTATGCCACGTTCGCCGAGCTGAAGCCGGCCATCCTGTGGTTCGACGACGACGTGCAAGCGCGGTTCCGCGGGGGCATCCGCGGGGCGTGTTTCTGCCCGGTGTGTCTGGAGCGCGCGGCGGGCTACACAGGCGCGGCGCTGGACCGGGCCGCGCTGGTCAAGTCCGTGCTGGCCGATCCGCCCAACGCCGCGCGCCAGGGGTGGCTTCGCTTTCAGGCCGACATCATGACGCGCATGGTGAGCGCGCTGCGCGAGGCGGTCCACGCCGTGTCGCCGGACACGCGCATGGGCGTCATGGGTTCGAGCGCTGAGATGCACTTCGCCGAGGGCCGGCGCTGGGCCGAGCACATGAAGGCGGCGTGCGGGCCGCACCGGCCGCTGTTCCGTCCGCCGGGCGGCAACTACTCGCAAGGCGCGCTGGACGACGTCATCGCGGGGATCAACATGCCGCGGATGGCCCAGGCCGTGGCCGGGGCGGACGACGACCTTGCGCCGGAACTGGAGAACTACCCGCACACGATCTTCAACAAGTCCATCCGTCTCTGCGAGGCGCAGATGGCGGAGGCGCAACTGCTGGGCCTGCCGGAGATCACGCTTTCCATTCTGCGCTTCGGCGGCCGGCTGGACCTGGACCCGGCCGCGGGGCCGCTGACGGCCATGCTGCGGCGGATCAAGCCGCGCTTGCAGGCCATCGCCGATCTGGCCGTCACCCGCGACCAGCACCGCGGGCTGGGCTTGTTCTGGCACGAGAACGTCGCGTCCGCGGCGCGCGCGCGCGGCGCGGGCGACCCCATTCTGACGTTGATGCGCTCCAGGCCATGGGACGCGATGTTGAGCAAGATGGGCTTTGCCACGCGCTACGGCGCGTCGGACGTGACGGTCTTCACGGGCGAGGCGATCGCGTGCCTGAGCCGGGCCGAGCGCGAGGCGCTGCTGTCCAGGGGCGCGCTGCTCGACGCGCGCGCCGCGGCCACGGTGATCGGCCTGGGCGAGGGCGAGTTGATCGGCATGACCCAGGTCCTGGCGCCTGTGGACGCGTGCCAGGAGCTTGTCAGCGACGCCGCGTTCGGCGCCGAGGGCGAGGCGTTCAACACGCGCTTCGAAGGCGGCAAGGCGGCGCAGTTCGGTCTTATGCCGGGGACGCGGGTGGTGTCGAAGATGACGACCTATGGTCTGGCGCCCACGGGCCATGGCATGACGCTGTTCGCGAACCGTCTGGGCGGCCGGGTGGCCGTGTGGCCGTTCGACACGCAGAGCGAGGCCGGCGCGGCGCCGCGCTTTCTGATCTCGTTCGGCCGCCAGCGGCAGATGCTGGACGTGGTGACTTGGCTGGCCGGCGCGCCGCCCGATCTGTTCGTGCCCCAGGCGCCCAACACGCTGCCGCTGCTCAGCGTTCAGCCCAAGCGCGCGGTCGCCAGCGTGCTCAACCTCAGCTCGGACGAGATCGAGAACGTGACGCTGGAGCTCCGCCCCCTGGATTTCGCCATCCGCCGCGTGCGCGCGCTCAACGAGGCGGGCAAGTGGAGGACGCTGAAGGTCAGCGCCGAGACCACGCCCAGCGGCGCGCTGCGCATCGCAACCGGCGTCCCCGCTGGACACATGGAGGTCGTGGTCTTCACCCTGGACTGAGGCGCCTTGCTCAATCAGGCTCTCCCGCCACCCTCCGCGCGTGTCGCCGCTCGCTCCCCGCCGTGTCCAAGCCCCAGAGCCCCAAGCCCAAGGTCCCCTGCGCCGTGTGGGCATTCCCGGCACGCGCGTGTGGCGATATCCTACGCGGTCCGGGCGATCGGGCGCGGCGTGTGGGAGAATCGGCCACAAAAGCAGTTATTCCACGCGCGATTGCGGCGCAACGGAATTCCGCGGAGATAGGCACGCCAGTTGCCTGACATTGGTTCTGACGCGGCCGTGCGGGTGAAGCCATGCAGGCGCGGCGGCCGCGGCGATCTGTTGGCGCACGAACGCGAGGTGGAGCCAGTGATCACAAGGACTATTGCCATCGGGGACGCGGGCTTCACCTTCATCAAGTTTGACTTGCCAAGGCCTGCGTTGCGGGCGCGGCTGGCGGACGCGCTGGCCGAGTGCGACCGCGCGGCCGGGCTGGGCAACGTGCTGCGCCAGACCTTTTTTGTCGCCGAGGGCGTCAATCCCGCCGAGATCGCGGGCGTTGTGGAACGCGGCTATGGACGGCCCGCGCCGGTGACGAGCTATGTTCGCCAGAATCCGGCGGACGGGCACGCGCTGTCGTGCGAAATCTGGGCTTTCACGTCGCCGTACCCTGTGCATCGCGGAGCGCGGGCGAGCTGGGTCTGCACGCCGGCGGCCACGTGGGGATTCGTGGGCGGCGCGGCGCGCGGCGGCCGGGCCGGTCCGTCTGGCGAGGACGTGCGGCGCATGTTGGACGGCGCGCAACGGGGTCTGCGCCTGGCCGGGCTCGACTTCGCGCACATGGTGCGGACGTGGTACTACATCGGCGGCCTGCTGGGACCGGCGGCGCAGGGATCTCGCTACGACGAGTTCAACGCGGCCAGGAACGCGTTCTACAAGGACAAATGGCCTGATCTCCTCCGCACGCCGGCCAGCACGGGGATCGGGATGGCGCCGGGGGAGGTGGTGTTCGACGGGCTGGTGGTCAAACCCGAGAGCGACAACCTTGAAATCTCGTGGCTGGACAATCCGCTGCAGACGCCGCCATACCTCTACGACATCCGCGCGGAGCAGGTCCGCAAGCCGAGCTTTTCGCGCGGGGCGGCCGTCAAGCTGGGCGACGCGCAGATGACGTTCATCTCTGGAACCGCGAGCATCCGGCAGTCGCGCGTGCTGCACGCGGACGACGTGGCGGCGCAGACCGAGACGACCATCGAGAACATTTCGGCGCTGCTTGGCGGCGCCAGCCTGGACGATTTGCAGCTTCTGCGCGTGTATGTGAAACGGCCGCGGGACGTGGAGATCGTGCGCGACTGCTGCCGGGGCCAGTTGCCCGACGCGCCGTGCGCCTATCTGATCGCGGACGTGTGCCGGCCCGATTGCCTGGTGGAGATCGAGGGGGTGCACTTCGCGGCCAGCGTTCCCGCCGAGGCCCTCTCGGGGGCCGGGGCGCCCAGCGCGCAAGGGCGCCAGGAACCGCTTTAGCAAGGGCCGGACGATGACGAAGGCCTTGCTCTGCTTTGCGCTCGCGCTCTTGCCTGTCGCCGCCCGCGCCGGCGAACCGCCGGCCGTTGTCCACCCCTACGAAACAGACGTCACAACCGCGCCTTCGCCGCTTGACGGGCTGGTCTTGACCGCCTTGAAGAAACAAGGGATCGAGCCAGCCCGTCTCTGTTCCGATGCGGTCTTCATCCGGCGCGTCTATCTCGACGTGACCGGCGAACTGCCCGGACCGGAAGACGTGCGCGCCTTTCTGAAGGACCGCGGCCCCGGCAAACGCGCCGCGTTGATTGACGAGCTGCTGGCCAGGGATGTGTTCGCGGACATGTGGGCCATGAAGTGGTGCGACCTGTTGCGCGTGAAGGCGGAATACCCGGTGAACGTGTGGCCCAACGCGGCGCAGGCCTTTCACCGCTGGATCCGCGATCAACTGCGCGCCAACCGGCCCTATGACCAGTTCGCTCGCGAGATGCTGACCGCCAGCGGCAGCAACTTCCGCGTCGCGGCCGTCAACTTCTATCGCGCGATTCAGGGCCGGACGCCGGCGGCGATGGCGGACGCGGCCGCGCTGACGTTCATGGGGGCGCGCGCGGGGGCGTGGCCCGAGGCGCGGCGCGCGGCCATGGCCGTGTTCTTTTCGCGCGTGATGTTCAAGCCGACCGCGGAGTGGAAAGAGGAGATTGTGTGTCTGGACCCGGCGCCGGCCGGGCCGCTCGTCACGACCTTTCCGGACGGCCAGACCGCGCGCATCGCCGCGGACGAGGACCCGAGGCGCGTCTTTGCGGACTGGCTGATCTCGCCGTCCAACCCATGGTTCGGCCGCAACATCGTGAACCGCGTGTGGGCGTGGCTGCTCGGCCGGGGCATCATCCACGAGCCGGACGACATCCGCCCGGACAATCCGCCGTCCAACCCCGAGCTGCTGGCCTATCTCGAAAGCGAACTGGCGGCGGGCAAGTATGACCTGCGGCGCATCTACCGCTTGATTTTGAACTCGCGGACGTATCAGCAGTCGCCCATCCCCCGCAGCAGCCACCCGGACGCGGAGCGGCTGTTCGCGTTCTACAAGGTGCGGCGTCTGGACGCGGAAGCGCTGTCCGACATGCTCCGCCAGATCACCGGAGGCGGGGAGACCTACAGCAGCCCCATCCCGGAGCCGTTCACCTTCATTCCCGGCGGCCAGCGCGCGGTGGAGCTGGCCGACGGCAGCATCACAAGCCCGTTCCTGGAGCTGTTCGGCCGGCCGGCGCGCGACACGGGCTTGGAGTCGGAACGCGACAACAACCCTTCGCCCGGCCAGCGGTTGTTCTTGATCAACTCGGCCGCGTTCCAGCGGCGCATCGAGCGCAGCGGCCGGTTGCGCGCGGTGATTGACCGGGCCAAGGGCGACCGGCTCAAGGTCGTGGACGACTTGTACCTGACCATTCTCTCGCGCCTGGCCACGCCGGCCGAGATCGCGGCGCTGCGCCAATACGCGGCCAAGCCGGGCCTTGGTCCGGGGCAGGCCGTTCAAGACTTGGTGTGGGCGCTGATCAACTCGAGGGAGTTCCTTTACCGGCACTAGGATGATAATGCTTCGCGCCATGCCCCATTGTTTCCGCCGCCGCGGAAAGGCAAGGCTCGCGCGCCTGGCCGCCGCGTCCGTGCTTGCGTGTCTGGCCTGCTCGCCGGGTTGGGCCGGGCCGGCGGGCCGGGCCAAGTCGGTCATTCAGATCTGGCTGTGGGGGGGGCCGTCGCAGTTGGACACCTTTGACCCCAAGCCGGACGCGGGCCGCGATTACTGCGGGCCGTTGGACAAGGCCATTGACACCAATGCGCCGGGCGTGCGGATTAACGCGCAGCTGCCTCTGCTGGCCAAACAGGCGGACAAGTTCTCCATCATCCGCAGCATGACCCACGGCAACAACGGCCACGAGACCGCGGCGTACATGATGCAGACCGGCCGCGAGCCGGGCCGTCTGGTGTATCCGTGCGCGGGCGCGGTGGTGTCGCTGTTCAAAGGCGCGGACCACGGGTACAAGGGGCTGGCGCCGCCGTACATCGCGCTGACCGAGCCGCTGGGCCGGTTCTCGGAGGCGGGCTTTTTGGGCCAGCGCTACAAGCCTTTCGCCACGGGAGGCGATCCGAACCGGACGCCTTTCGCCGTGGAGGGCATCGTGGCGCCGGGGATCAGCGACGAGCGGCAGAAGGCGCGGCGCGAGCTTCTGCGCGCGCTGGACACGCTCGGCCGGGCCATGCCGGGCAACGCGGCGTTCGCGCGGTTCGACCAGTGCGAGACCGAAGCGTACGGCATGATCTTCGGCGAGGCCCGGAAGCTGTTCGATCTGACGCAGGAAAGCAACGAGACGCGCGACCGCTACGGCCGCAACCGGTTCGGCCAGTCGTGCCTCATGGCCCGGCGGCTGGTGGAGAGCGGCGTGCCCTATGTGACCATCAACTACGGCGGATGGGACACCCACAAGCAGCACTTCGAGGCCATGAGCCGGATGCTGCCCGAGATGGACCGCGGCATGGCCGCGTTGTTGCAGGACCTGTCGGATCGCGGGCTGCTGGACACGACCATCGTTTGGTGGGGAGGCGAGTTCGGCCGGACGCCGCGGGTGCAGTGGGAGGCGCCGTGGAACGGCGGGCGCGGCCATTACGGCAAGTGCTTCTCCGTGGTCGTGGCCGGGGGCGGGTTCAAAGGCGGCCGCGTGGTGGGCGCGTCGGACGCGACAGGCGAGAACGTGGCCGAGCGGCCGGTGTATCCGCGCGACCTGCTGCGCAGCATCTACACGCTGCTGGGCATTGACCCGGACGGCCCGCTGCCCAATCCGCGAGGCATGGACGTCAAGGTGCTGCCGGAGTCCGAGCCCGGCCAGGAGCTGCGCGGCGCGGGCATTCTGAAAGAGATCATGTGAACGCTGGCGTTGACACGGCGAGGCGGCTTGGGTGGGCGCTGCTTCTGGCGCTGGCGGCTTGCGCCGCGGCCGCGCCGCAGAAGCGGGAGCCCCACGTGGGGTATCTGTACCCGGCCGGCGGGCAGATCGGGACGACGTTCGAGGTGATTGTCGGCGGCCAGTTCCTGGCGGGCGAGGCGCAGATACGCTTCTCCACCAACGGAGTCAGCGCCAAGGTCATCAAGCACTACCGCCAGGTCCGCTTCGTGTCCGGAGACCAGCGGGAGGCGCTGATCCGGCGGATGGTGGAAGTGCGGGAGAAGCGGCGGGGCGAGCTGCCCAAGGGCGCGAAGATTCCGCCCTATCCGGGCGAACGCATGTTGCCGGCGGCCAAGCCCGGCGGCGCGGAGAAGAATCCGGAGGGCGCCAAGGAGCCGCCAAAGGAACTGCCTGACCACCCGTCCTTGAGAAACATGGACGACAAGAACCTGCGCGAGCTCCAGGCCATTGCCGTGGAACTGCTCGATTGGGAGAGCGCGCAGAAGCGGCAGCCCAACGCGCAGATCTCCGAGATGCTGCTGATCGAGGTGACCATTGCCCCGAACGCGGCGGCCGGGCGCCGCGAGCTGCGCGTGCTCACGCCTCTGGGCGTCTCGAACCCCATCACCTTTGAGGTCGGCGCGTGGCCGGAGACGCAAGAACAGGAGCCCAACGAGCCCGGCGCGTGCCCATACCTGCCCGAGCCAGAGCCTCTGACGCCGCCGTTTGTGCTGAATGGGCAGATCCTGCCGGGCGACGTTGACCGCGTGAGGATTCGCGCGAGAAAAGGCCAGCGGCTGGTCTTTGACGCGCACGCGCGCCGTTTGATCCCGTTCCTGGCCGACGCCGTGCCCGGCTGGTTCCAGGCCACGTTGACGCTCTATGACGATCAGGGACGGGAGGTGGCTTTTGCGGACGACTATCGCTTTGATCCGGACCCTGTCCTGCTCTACGAGGTCCCCCGGGACGGCGTGTACGAGATGGAAGTGCGGGACGCGATCTACCGCGGGCGCGAGGATTTCGTGTACCGCGTCGCGGTCGGCGAGGCGCCGTTCATCACCGAGGCGTTCCCGCTGGGCGGCCGGATCGGCGTGAGAACCGTGGCGGCCATTGACGGCTGGAACCTGCCGGCGAAGACCATCGAGTTCGACACGACGCCAGGCATGGAGACGATCCGGGCGGCGGCGCTGGGGGTGGAGAAGGCTCTGACGAACCGGGTGACCTATGCGGTGGACACGCTGCCGGAGGTCTTTGAGGCGGAGCCCAACGACGATAGCCGCAAGGCGCAGGCCATCGCGCCGCCGTGCGTCGTGAACGGCCGCGCCGGCCGGCCAGGGGATGTGGACGTGTTCACGTTCCAGGGCCGCGCTGGGGACGAGGTGGTGGCGGAGGTCTTGGCCCGGCGGCTTCATTCGCCGCTGGATTCGCTGCTGCGGCTGACGGACGCGGCGGGCCGCGTGGTGGCGTGGAACGATGATCAGATGCGCCGCGACGCGGGGTTCGTGCACCCGGACATGGGCGTTCTGACGCACCACGCGGATTCGTATCTCCAAGCGCGGCTGCCGGCGGACGGCGCATATTATCTGCGCGTGGCGGACACGCAGCAGCACGGCGGAGGCGCGTATGCCTATCGCCTGCGGGTGAGCGCGCCGCGGCCGGACTTCGAGCTTCTCATGACGCCCGCCACGCTGAACCTGCCGGCTGGGTCCGTGGCGCCCATCACGGTCTACGCTTTGCGCAAGGACGGGTTCCAGGGCGAGATTGCGGTCACGCTGGCGAACGCGCCCGAGGGATTCGCGCTGGCGGGCAAGGGCGTTCCCGCGGGGCGCGACAGCGTGCGCATGACCTTGACCGCGCCGAGGAAGGCGTCGAATGAGCCGGTTGTGCTGCGCCTGACAGGGGCGGCCGTCATCGCCGGGCAGACGGTGATCCGGCGCGCCGTCCCGGCCGAAGACGCCATGCAGGCGTTCCTCTACCGCCACCTGACGCCGGCGCAGGATTTCACGGTCGTGGTGACGCGGGGATGGGGCTTCGGGGCTGGGGTGTCCGTGGCGGAGCCGAGCCCGGCGCGCGTCCCGGTCGGGGGGACAGCCTCGGTGCTTGTGCTGGCGCCCCGTCAGCCGGCGCCGGCCAAGGTCGAGTTGGAACTGAAGGACGCGCCCGCGGGGGTGAGCGCGCAGAACGCGCGCTTTGTGGCCAAGGGCCTTGCGTTCGAGCTGAAGGCGGACGCCAAGGCCGTCAAGCCTGGGTTCGCGGATAACGCGATCATCGAGGTCTTTATGGAGGAAACCGCGCCGCCGGCCGCGAAGGACGCCAAGGCGCCGCCCGAGACGCGGCGGAGGCCGCTGGGTCTCTTGCCCGCCGTGCCGTATGTCGTTGTGGCGGCGGAGTGACGCTGGGGAGCCGCGCGGGACTTCGTGAGCGTGTGTTATATTGGCGTGCGCCGATGGGATCGCGCGGGTCCTGCGGCGCACGCCTTTTTTGTGCTCTAAGCAAGGAGTGAAGGATGGCGCAACCGAATGTCCTGTTCGTGCTGTGCGACGACCTTGGGGTCAACGACCTGCGCTGCTATGGCCGCCTTGACCACCACACGCCCCACCTCGACCGCCTGGCGTCGCAGGGCACGCGTTTCACGTCCGCCTACGCGTGCCAGGCCATCTGCTCGGCCTCGCGCGCGGGGCTGCTGAGCGGGCTCAACCCGGCGCGGCTCCACCTGACGGCCCACCTGCCCGGCCGGCCCAACACGCGGTCGCAGCGCGTGCTGCACCCGGAGATCATGCTGCACGTCCCTCTGTCCGTGAAGATGCTTCCCAGGTATTTCAAGGAGGCGGGCTACGTCACGGGGTTTGTGGGCAAGTGGCACGTGGGGGCGGCGTTCGGCCCAGGGCAGCATGGGTTCGACCACGTCTATCATCCCGGCGATAGCAGGAACACCGCGCCTTCGGACACGGAAGGCGGCAAGGCGGAGTACGAACTGACCCGCGAGATGATCCGGTTCATCGAGGCGAACAAGGACCGGCCGTTCCTGGGTTATCTGGCGCACTACACGCCGCATATCCCCTACACGGCCAAGCCGCATCTGATCGAGAAGAACAAGGGGGCGTTCGAGCCGGTCTACGCGGCGTTGATCGAGACGCTGGATGACACGATCGGCATGTTGATGGCCAGGCTGGACGAGCTGGGTCTGGCGGAGAACACGATCGTTGTGTTCACGTCGGACAACGGGGGCCTGCACGTGCCTGAGCTGAAGCACGACCGAATCACGCACAACACGCCCTATCGCGCGGGCAAGGGGTATGTGTATGAAGGCGGGCAGCGCGTGCCGCTGATCGTGCGCTGGCCGGGCCGCGTGCCCGGGGGCCGCGTGGTGGACGCGCCGGTGAGCAACGTGGACTGGGTCCCGACGCTGATGGAGATGGTGGGCGCGCCGGCGCCGCGGGGGCTGGACGGGGTGAGCTTCGCGGCGGGGCTGACAGGCGGCGGCTTCCCGGAGCGCAAGCTGTTCTGGCATTATCCGCACTACTCCAACCAGGGCGGCCGGCCGAGCGGGGCCATGCGCGACGGGGCGTGGCTTCTCTTGGAGCGGTATGACGAGGACAAGGTGGAGCTGTACAACCTGGCCGAGGACATCGGCCAGAAGCAGGACGTGGCCGCGCGGCACGCCGGCCGCGTGGCGGCCATGCGCGCGGAGCTGGACGCATGGCGGCGCGACAACGACGCGCAGACCAACACGCCCAACCCGGATTGCGTGGAGGAGCAGTTCCGCGCGCTCTACGTGGACGTGGACCCGGGCCGGTTCGACCCGCTGAC
>CAYYEE010000077.1:0-12994 GCA_964470775.1 uncultured Planctomycetota bacterium
GTCCGGGTCGTCCACTTTGATGAGGCGCATTTCGGGCACGTTGAACATGCCCTTGTTGGGCGGCTCGGTGGTGGTCCCCAAGGCGCCGTTGGGTTCCTTGCACGTGTTGCCGTCGGCGTCGTAGATCTCCCAGAACTTCTTTTCCGTGCGGCTGATGAAATAGGGCTGGACGCCGTCCTTGCCTTGGCTGGAGTCGGCCGGGCAGATGAAGCTCTCCTGTGCCTTGATGAAGTCGGGGTAGAGGCAGCTCATGAAAGGCGGATCAAAGTCCTCGAAGCCCAGTCGATACGTGGCAAGGGCTGTGGAGAACTGCTTGAGGTTGACCTTGCAGTTGGCCATGCGCGCGCGGGCGCGGGCCAGGCCCAAGGCTGGCAGCAACAAACCGGCCAGAATGCCGATGATCGCGATGACGACGAGCAGCTCGACCAGCGTGAAGGCACTCAGCCTGCGCAAGTTAGCCCACCCCCACATGCCTCTTCTCCTAAGCTGTCTGCCAATTATCGGCAAATGTGGCGCCGCAGGAACGCCGCAACCACAGCCTTCCCGGCGGTCAGATGTAACCTCTTATTTTAATTGGCTTTGCGATACATGTCCGCGTGAGGCGCCCAAGCCTTCCAACCTTGACCATCCACGGGACTTGTGGCCGGCGCGGTTACACTGTAACCATGCGTGTCCCGCTGCCCCAGCTCAACGGCTGGGCGCGAGTTGAACGTTCGGTTGTCCTCCCGTCGGCGATTCGGCCTGCGACTCCGGAGCGGTGTTCGATCCGGCCGGCGCGAGGCTCTTGGAGGAGGAGAGGACGAAGGCCAGAATGATCGCCAGCGCGACAATCGCCGCCGCGATGGCGATCGCCACGCTCTTGGAACGGAACAACGGGCTGTCGGGGTCGGCCAGCAACCCGGTCAAACCCTTGCTTCGCGACGGTTGCTCGTCTACCTCCTCCGGCTCGGCGTCGCGACCCCGGCCGTTTCGTCCGCGCGAAGACGTGGCGAAGGAAACGACCTCCGTGGGGCCAGGCTCAAGCGAGTCGAAGTCGTTGGGCGCGTCCGACGGTTCCCGGGCGCCGTCGCCGAGGGCGAAGTCGTCCTCAAAAACCTCTTCTTCAGGGGTCCTGGGGGGGCGATCCCAGGCCAGGGGTTCCTTGACGGGCAAAACAGGCTTAGAAGGCGTGTCCGCCGGGGGAGCGGCCCGAGTGTCCGCTGGCTGAAGAGGCTTTTGGTTGTCCGTATCCTGCTGGCTCATGCCTGTGTGTTTCCGCCCACGCGACTGTGAGGCGCACGGCGCCGGGCGCTGACCTTGCGCCAAGGGGCTTGTCCTGCGGACGATCCGCCGGCGCGCCCCAAATTCGGAACCGCGCGCGGAGAGAAGACAACTCCAAAGGGTCATTATGCCAGTCTCGCGAGAATAGTGTCAAGGCACAGCGCGCCAAGAACTTGACGGCGGAGCGGCCGTTGCGCGGGGCCAGGCGTTTGGATAACATGAATCGTGCGCTGGACGGGGCGCGGGCGCCGGAGCGCTTTGGCCGCTTGTGGCGGCGCCGGAAAGGCCTGACGCGCTGGCTTCTGGTAGAGGATTGCCACACTCATGGATCTGACGCCCATTACCGCCAAGGAATGCGCGGCGATGATTCGCGGGGCAAGCCGCGCCGTGGCGCTCACAGGCGCGGGCATATCCACGTCGGCGGGCATCCCCGATTTCCGCGGGCCCAAGGGCTTGTATGTCACGCGCCGATATGACCCGGACACGGTCTTCAACATTGACCACTTCCAGGAGAATCCAAAGCCCTTCTACGATTTCACGCGGGACTTCGTGAAGGTTCTGGACCGCGTGCGGCCGACGTTCACCCACCGCTTTCTGGCGGCGCTGGAGAAGCGGGGGCTGCTGCGCGGGGTGATTACGCAGAATATCGACTCGCTGCACGAGAAGGCCGGCTCGCGCGAGGTGGCATCGCTGCACGGCAGTTACGCGACCAGCCGCTGCATGGTGTGCCGCAAGAGCTGGACGTACGACGAGATGGTGGAATGGATTGGCCGCGAGGATGTGCCGCGCTGCGCGTGCGGGGGGCTGGTGAAGCCGGAGGTGGTGTTCTTTGGCGAGATCGTGCGCGACCTGGCCACGGCCGGCGAATGGGCCGAGAGCTGCGACTTGATGCTGGCGCTGGGGTCGAGTTTGACGGTGTACCCTGCGGCGGCGCTGCCGGAGATGTGCCGCGGCTCGGTGGTGGCGGTGAACCAGGGCGCCGTGAGTCTGCCACCAGGGCCAGGCCGCTACTGGGCGGAGGAGGACCTGGACACGTTCTTCCGCTTGGTGGCGCGCGAGTTGGACATGAACGTAGAGTGACCGGCGCGGCCGCCGCTCTCAGGAGACGAGGCAAATGATCGTGGGCGTGGGCGCCGACATCACCGAAGTGCGGCGCATCGGCGAACTGGTGGACCGCCACGGCGAGCGATTCCTCCAGCGCGTCTTTACCGCGGACGAGCTGGCCTATGCCCTGGACAAGGGCCGGCGCAACGAGCACCTGGCCGCGCGCTTCGCGGCCAAGGAGGCGGTGCTCAAGGCCATCAAGACCGGCGTCGGGCCAGGCACGTCGCTGCACGAGGTGGAGGTGGTGCGCGGCGCCAAGGGGGAACCGGAGGTCCGCTTGCATGGGTGCACGGCGCGCGTGGCCGAGTCCAAGGGCGTGCGCCACATCCACGTGTCGTTGAGCCATACTGCCGAATACGGGGTGGCGTTCGTGGTGTGCGAGAGCGAGTAGAGGGGTCCTGGGGTTCTTGGGCTTGGGAACGGGGGGGGCCGGCGCGCGGGGCGGCGGCGCCTCCTTGGGTCTCTTCCGTCCTTTGCGTCCCTGCGCCCCCCCGCTCCGCCGCGGCCGCCTCGCCGCGGTTGTGGCCCCGAGAGCGGCGGCGTATGATGATGCCTTCTTTGGGCGCGGGCGCGTTGCGGCGCGGGCGCCTGTGGCGAGGATGGGAAAGGAACAGAGATGATCAGGGCTGGCATTGTGGATTTTGACACGTCGCACGTCGAGCAGTTCACCATGCGCTTCAACCACGTGAAGCTGCCGCAGGATCAGTGGGTGGACGGCGTGCAGGTGGTGGCGGGGCTGCCTGGCGTGCCCGCGCCGGGCAACGAGGAGCGCGCGGCCGGCTACATCAAGAACCTGGAGAGCTGGGGCGTGAAGATGGTCAAGACGCCCCAAGAGCTGATGAAGGCGGTGGACGTGGTGCTGGTGGAGTCGCTGGAAGGCGGCAAGCACCTGGAGCGCGCGCGGCCGTTCATCGAGGCGGGCATGAAGGTGTGGGTGGACAAGCCCTTTGCGGACAACGTGCGCGACGCCGAGGCCATGGCCGAACTGGCCGCAAAGCGCGGCGCCAAGCTCATGGCCGGGTCGTCGCTGCGCTATGTGCTGGAGGTCCAGGAGCTGCTGGCCAAGACCGCGGAGACGGGCAAGGTGCTCAGCGCGGTGGTCTACTCGCCCTCCAAGCCGCTCAACGAGGTGCCGGCGCTGATCAACTACGGCTGCCACAGCGTGGAGCTGCTCTTCGGCATCCTGCGCGCGGGGTGCGTGTCCGTGAGCAGCGTGCAGACCAAGAACCTGCAGACCGTGACCGGCAAGTGGGCGGACGGCCGCGCGGGCTGCGTGCTGGGCGTGCAGGAAGGCAAGTGCGGCTTCGGCTTCACGGCCTTCTGCGAGAACGCCACGGTGATGAAACAGATCGACTTCACCTACGGGTACCGCGAACTGCTGAAGCAGATGGCGAAGTTCTTCCAGACCGGCGAGCCGCCCATCCCCATCTCCGAGAGCGTGGAGGTGGTGAAGTTCATTATGGCCGGCCTGGCCTCGGCCAAGGCCGAGGGCAAGACGCTGCCGCTGTGACGAGACAGTTGTGACGCCCGGGGGCGGTCCCGGACCGGGGCCGCCCCCGGTGTTGTTTGGGAGACAGGTCATGAGCAGGGAAAGCGTGCTGCCGGTGTTGGGCCTCCAGGGGCGGGGCGCCGCGGTGGTGGCGGGCGGCCGAGCGTTCTCTTACGAAGACCTGCGCCGGTCGTCGGCCGGCGCGGCCCAGGCGCTGCTCAAAGGCGCGGACGACCTGAACGAGGCGCGCGTGGCCATCCTGGCGCCGCCGGGGTTCAGCTATGTGGCGGCGTTGTGGGGCGTGTGGCGCGCGGGCGGGGTGGCCGTGCCGCTGGGCGTCATGCACCCGCCCGCGGAATGGAGCTACACGCTGGAGGATTCCGGCGCGGACGTGATCATCTGCCACGCCGAGTTCGAGGCGGCGCTGCGCCCCGTGGCGCAGGGGCGGCGCGTTCTGCCCGCGGACGCCTGGGCGGACGCCGCCGCGGCCACGCTGCCCGCGTTGACTCCTGCCCGCCGCGCGCTGATGCTTTACACCAGTGGCACCACCAGCAAACCCAAGGGCGTGGTGACCACGCATGGAAACATCGAAGCCCAGGCGCGGTCACTGGCCGAGGCGTGGGAGTGGTCGGCGCGGGACCGCATCCTCCACGTGCTGCCGCTGCACCACATCCACGGCGTGGTGAACGTCCTGGTGTGCGCCATGCGCGCGGGCGCGGTGTGCGAGTTCATGCCGTTTGAGGCGGAGGCGGTGTGGGAACGTTTCAGCCAGGGCGGCCTGACGCTGTTCATGGCCGTGCCCACGATCTACAGCCGCCTGGCCGCGGCGTGGGACGCGGCGCCGGCCGAACGCCGGCGGGAGTGGTCGCGGGCGTGCCGGAACATGCGGCTCATGGTGAGCGGTTCGGCCGCGCTGCCTGTGAGCATGTTGGACCGGTGGCGGAACATCAGCGGCCACACGCTGCTGGAACGCTACGGCATGACGGAGATCGGCATGGCGATCTCGAATCCGCTGCGTGGGGAACGCAGGCCCGGCAGCGTGGGGACGCCGCTGCCCGGGGTGGAGGTGCGGCTGGCCGATGAGACAGGCTCCCCCCCTGCCGAAGGACAGCCCGGCGAGATCGAGGTCCGGGGCGCCAACGTGTTCCTGGAATACTGGCGCCGGCCCGAGGCCACGGCCGCCGCGTTCCGCGACGGATGGTTCCGCACGGGCGACGTGGCGGTGTTCGAGAACGGCGCGTACCGCATCCTGGGCCGCGCCAGCACGGACATCATCAAGACCGGCGGCTACAAAGTGTCGGCGCTGGAGACGGAGGAGGTCTTGCGCGAGCACCCGGCCATCGCGGAGTGCGCGGTGGTGGGCGCGGAGGACGCGGACTGGGGCGAGCGCGTATGCGCGGCCGTGGTGTTGAAGCCGGGCGCGGCGCTGACGCTGGAGGAACTGCGCGCGTGGGCCAAGCAGCGCCTGGCCGCATACAAGGTTCCCTCGCGGCTGGCCGTGACGGCGGACCTGCCGCGCAACGCGATGGGCAAGGTGGTGAAGCCAGAGGTGAAGAAGCTATTTGAGGCGTGAGGCGCAGGGCGGCTGGGGCACGTTCGTCCCATGCCCCTCATTCCTCCCATGCCCCCCCTCGCGCGCCGGCCCCCTACCCGATGAACCCCACGCCGCGGGGCTCGCGGTCGTCGAGATAGACTTGCAGCTTGCGGCCGCGGCATGCCTTGGGCACGTGGATGACGGAAACGACGGACTTGAACTTGGCGCACTCAGGCGCGACGGCGGCCAGGTCGTTGTCCGCCTGGGCGAAAAACTCGGAGCGGAACACCACGCCGTCGTCGTCGGGGTAGAGCGGCAGGGGCACGATGTTGGCTTCGACAAGGTCCTGGAAAAAGTGCGTGCCGTGGCTCAGCTCAGGCGTGACGCCGCCTTTGCGGCGGGCCACCTCGATGAGCATGAGGGCGTTGTTGATCTCGCTGTACTGCACGCGCACGCCCAGGCTGGCGTTGGTGGTGCCCCAGCGGCCGGGCCCCATGAGGATGAACCGCCGGCCCTGCAACGCGCGGTTGACGCGGCCCACCACGCGCGCCACCTCCAGCTTCTCCTCGGCCGAGGCCAGCGCGTCATAGGCCTCGCCGTCCACCCACACCACGGTGTCGATGTCGGCCACGATGGCGCTGGTGAAGTTGCGGCGCGCGGTGAAAAGAATGTCCTGCTCGGGCACGGCCGGCAAGGTGACGCGGGCGGCGCCGGGCCGCTCGGAAAGGTGGCGGCACTGGAGGATGTAAAGTTTGCCGTTGTGGTAGCAGAACTCCATGTCCACGGGCATGCCATAGGCCGCTTCGCACTTCTTGAGCACGCGGCGCGCCATTTCCACGAAGCGCCGGTTGGCGAGCAGCCCGTCAAAGGTGATGGCGCAATGGCCCGGTTCGAGCGACGTGGGAGCGAACAGCGGCGGCGCGAGCACGCCGTCCTTCTCGATGGACACGATGTCGCGCAGGGGCAGGCTGAGGCCCTGGGCCAGGATGTAGTTGATCAGGTCTACGAAGTACACGCTCTCGAGGGCGCGCGTCTCCAGGTTGAGGACGTCCACGGTGCGCTGGGAGTAGCGGATCTTCTCGGCCGTGGTGATTTCGGGGCGCAGGGCCGGCTCGGTGAGCGAGACCATGCGGGGGTAGTCGTCGCCGGTGCGGTCCACGGCGCGCGTGCCCAGGCCCATCACCATGCGCAACATGCCGTCCTCGGGCCGGATGCGGCTGCTCCAGCAGTAGGGGTTCTTGGAGAACCCCACAATGCCCGCGGCCGGGAAGAAGTACTTGCCATAGGCCGAGCCCACGACCTTCTGGATGAGCACGGACATGCGTTCGTTGTAGTCGATCAGCTTTTTGTCGCGGCGGTACTGGAGCGCGTGGGAGCTGTAGATGCTGAAGAGCACGCGGCGGATGCCGTTGGTGAACTCCTCCAGCCGCTCCTCGCGCGAACCGCGGTTGGAGATGAAGACCGACTCGTACTTGCCGGTGAACGAGCACCCCACGCCGTCCTCAAGATAACTGGACGAGCGGAGGATGAGCGGCGCGCCGTCGGTTTCGTCCAGGATGGCGTGGAGCTTCTGGAGCACCTCGTCGTTGAAGCGGCCGCGCATGAAACGGGGATAAAGGCGGCGCCGCGCCTCCTCGATGGCGTCGCCCTCGAGGTACTTCAGGCTGTGGCATTCCTCCAGGTGGTTGCTGTCCACGTAGTCGGAGGCCACGGAGGACTTGAGGAAGTAGGAGTCGGCCTCGGCCAGGGTGTCGTCGATCTCGGGGGCGTGGGCTTCCAGCGTGGGCCGCAGGATGCGGCAGGCCAGCAACATGCCCGCGGCCTTGCCCCCCAGCAGCCCGCGCGAAACGCCCGTGCCCACGGCGCGCGCCAGGACGTTGGCCACGTCGCGCATGGTGATGTGGTTCTTGGCGATGCCGATGTAGGAGAGGTGATCGCTGATGAACTGGCTGATGAGCTCGACGCGGATGCCCAGGGCCACGGTGGGGCTGATCTGGTATTTGCCGATGGGGATGGCGCAGAACTCGTTGAGCAGCTCCAGGATGCGCTGGCGGTCGGCTTTGCCCTGGTTGAGCTCGCGGAGCATGATGCGGGCGAGGCGCTCTTTGCGGGCGAGGTTGATGAACTCGATGACGTCCGCGGCGGGCACGTTGTCCATGAACGTGGCGATGAGCAGGGCGTTGTAGCAGGCGCGGACCTGGCCGGCCTCGCCGCGGCTCGCGGCCAGCTTGCGGGCTTCGGCCATGCGGCTGTCCACGTCCCACAAGCCCCGGGCGGCCAACTCCGTGGCGAAGACCTCCAGAATCTCGTCCATGGCGTGCTGCCGCGCCAGGATGTTCTGGTAGAGGAGATGCTGTGTGATGTCCATGGGCTGCCCAGACGATCGGGAGACGACGATGAAACCACGGAAGCCGAGAGAAAAGACGCAAACCGCTTGTCTTCGCTTATTATCGCTGATGTTGAACGGCAGGGGAACCATGAAGGGCCATGAAGAACGGGTATTCCTTCATGTTCTTCAAGCCCTTCGTGGTCGTCTTCGCCGCATGCGTCAAGCGCGGGGGGAAAATCAGACCCAGCCGCGCAGCTTGCAGGCTTCGGCCACGCGCATGACGCTGACCATGTAGGCGGCGTTGCGCATGTGGGTCTTGCGCTTCTGGCGCGTGTCGTAGACGGCTTGGAACGCGCAGGTCATCTTCTCGTCGAGCCGCCGATGCACTTCGGCCAGGGGCCAATAGTAGTTGTAGGTGTTCTGCACCTGTTCGAAGTAGCTGACCGTGACGCCGCCGGCGTTGGCCAGGAAGTCGGGAATGACGAACACGCCCTTGTCGTGGAGGATGCGGTCGGCTTCCACGGTGGTGGGGCCGTTGGCCAGTTCGCAACTGATCCTGGCCTTGACCCGGCCGGCGTTGCGCTCGGTGAGCACGTTTTCGAGCGCGCTGGGGAAAAGAACCGCCACGTCCAGCTCGAGCAGTTGCTCGTTGCTGATGGGCGACGATCCAGGGAAACCTTCCACGGCGCCGGTCTTGAGCTTGTGGTCCACCAGGGCGTGGGCGTCCATGCCTTTGGGATTGATGACGCCGCCTCGGCTGTCGCTGGCCGCGACCAGCTTGAGGCCCAGCAACTCCTCGCCCAGCAGCGCGGCGAACTGGCCGGCGTTGCCAAAGCCTTGGATGGCCATGCCCTTGCCCTTGAGGTCCAGACCGAGGACCTTGGCGGCTTCGCGGGTGGCGATCATGCCGCCACGGGCGGTGGCGTCGCCGCGGCCCTGGCTGCCTCCCAGGGGGATGGGCTTGCCGGTAATAACGCCGGGGTGGTGCTCGCGCGTGATGGTTTCGTACTCATCCATCATCCAGGCCATGATTTGCGGCGTGGTGTAGACGTCGGGCGCGGGCACGTCTTTGGTGACGCCGAAGCAGTCGGCAAAGGCGCGGATGTAGGCGCGGGCCAGGCGTTCCTTCTCGAACTCGGACATTTCCTTCGGGTTGCAGACAATGCCGCCTTTGCCGCCGCCCAAGGGGATGTCCACCACCGCGGTCTTCCACGTCATCCACGACGCCAGGGCGCGCACGGTGTCGATGGTTTCGTCCGGGTGCCAGCGCAACCCGCCCTTGGCCGGGCCGCGGGCCATGTTGTGTTCCACGCGAAACGCCTGGAAGACGCGCATGGAGCCGTCGTCCATGCGTACGGGCAGGCGCGCCCAGAACTCGCGCATGGGCCAGCGCAGGAACTCGTGCGTCACCGGGTCCAGACCGATCAGCCCCGCCACTTCGTCCAGTTGCGCCTGAGCCAAAGCGAAAGCGTTCATTTCGGCCATCTTGCAGCTTCCTCCATTGGCGCGCCACATCACGAAACGTCGCGGGACACCCAGAGCGCCCGCGCCGAATGGATGAGCCTAATACGCGAGGCGCACCTTGTCAACACGGCGCTGGTTTTTTCCTGCGTTGGCCGGGCGGCGGCTCCGGGCGAGGCGTTTTGGGCCGACGAGGGGCGTTCTGCGCCAGGGAAGACGCAGTGTCGCGGGCCTGGGCGCGGGATGCGCGCGCGTTGAACGTTTCGCACAGGTCTGCCTTGTCCGATTTGTCCGACTTGGCCGACATGTCCGGCTTATCCGGCGAGTCGGGCGGAGGCTGCTCGGCCAAGTCCTCAGCAGATTTTCCTTGACTATGGGCCTATTCTGGCTTAGCATTATTGTGACGTCAAGGTCACAGCGAGACCCTTGATTTGATAACGGGCCATCGGGACATACATGAAAGTGTTTGAGCAAAGCACGGCCTCAGCCCAGTTCGCCGAAACCTTGAGGCGGGACATCGCCGAGGGGCAATACCTGCCGCAGGAACCCTTCCCCTCGTTGAAGCAGCTTTCGGAGCGGTTCGGCGTGGGCATGAGGGTGGCGCGCAACGCCATGAGGCTTCTGGAGGAGCAAGGGCTCATCTACCGCGTAGAGCGGCGGGGCGCGTTTGTGCGCGGGGCCGCCAAAAGCCGCCACGAGGCGCCGTTGCGCCGCGAGATCGAGTGCGTCACCATTGTCGAACGAGCCGAAGGAACCATGCCGGGATTCAACCGGGCGGCGTATCTGCAGGGCTACACGGACGCGCTGGACCCAACGGGCATCCGGCTGCGCTTCGTCAGTTGCCCGGCCGACCCCCGCGCCTTTGCGTCCATCTTCGCCGAGCGCTACCCGCTGGAACACCAGGCGTGCCTGCTGCTCAACGTCCTCGACGCCGGCCTGTTGGGCTGGCTGGCCAGCCAGCAGGTGGTGTTCGTTGTCCAGAACTTCGTCGCCTATGACGCCGGCGCGCTGCCGCCGCATCACGGGGTCATGGTGAACAAGGTGGGCGCGGGGTTCATCGGCGCCCAGCGTCTGCTGGCGGCGGGCCATCGCCGCATCGCCTTTGTGGGGCGCACGCCCGGCAAGCACAGCAACGTCGCCGCCTACTACGGCTACGAGGCGGCGTTGCGCCTGGCGAGCGTGGAGCTCCACGCCGATCTGCTGTCGCCGCTCTCCACCGACGACCCGGCCGTGGCCCAGGCCGGCGCCAGAGAGATGTTGAGCCGTCCAAACCGGCCCACGGCGGTCCTGGCCGACACGGACGCCATCGGCTTCGGATTCCTGGAAGCGGCGCGCGAGCTGGGCCTGTCCGTTCCCAGGGACCTGAGCGTCGTGGGCATCAACGGCCTGCCCCAAGGCGCGCGGACCAGCCCGCCGCTTACGTCCGTAGCCCTGCCCGCGCGCGAGTTGGGCCGCGCCGCCATGGAATTGGTTCTGGAGGCCGCCCAGGGCCGGGTTCAGGGATTTCAGCGCCGCGTGCTGGAAAGTCATTTGATCGAGCGGCAGAGCGTCGCGCCGCCGGCCTGCGCTGGCTGAGGAAAGGAGATGGCATGTTTCGTTTGTCCCGCCGCTGGTCGTTCTTCACGCTCATCGAGCTTCTTGTCGTGGTGGCGATCATCGCCATCCTGGCGGCCATGCTGCTGCCTGCGCTCAACGCCGCGCGGGAGAAGGCGCGCCGCTCCTCATGCGCCACAAGCCTCAACCAGTTCGGCAAGGCCCTCGAGGCCTATGGCGGCGACTACAACGGCTACCTGCCTTCGTGGGCGGGCTGGGGCGCGGACCGCTTCGTCACCGGCGCCGACACCATCGGGTCCGCCTCCACCGTCAACTACGGCGTGTACGCCGACTACTCGGGCCCGGCGGCCGCCAACACGACGTACACCTACGCGCTGGCGTCGGACACCGGCGCGCCGAGTTCGCTCCAATGGCTGGCGCCCACGCTCTACTTCCGCACCATCTTCAGCGGCAACAGGTCAACAGCGCGCAACAACATCGTCTCGACCACGACGGGCAGCGTGAACATGGCGCCCGTGGGCGCGGGCGCGCTGGCCGTCAGCGGCTACTTCTCCGACGCGCGCCTCTTCTACTGCCCCTCCGCCTCCAACATGCCCGCGGACGCCTCGGACGGCGCGGGCCGCTACCTGGCCGCGTGCTCCATCCAGGACCTCCAGAGCATTGGCGGCTATGACGGCAAGGCCCTGGTCCGCGGCGACTACGCCTGGTTGTCGGCCAAAATCACCAACGGCTCGCGCGGCTTCAGCCGGTGGAGCGGCGCCACGGCGCACGTGGTCCAGTCGCACTACGGCTACCGTCTTGTGCCGGGCGAACTGGGCTGGAGCAGCGGGGCGCGCGTCATGCAGGCCAGGCTGGGGTGGATGAAGCCGAGCAAGCTCTTCCGCCAGGGCGAGCCCGTCTTCAAGACGCAAAAGGAACTGGGCGGCCGCGTGGTCATGGCCGATGCGTTCGGCAAAAGCGGCGCCGAGGCCATCAACCAGCCCGGCATCGGCTTCTACGGCCATCGCGATGGATACAACATGCTCTGCGGCGACGGCCACGTGGCGTGGTATGGCGACCCGCGGCAGACGTTCATCTGGGCCGCGCCGCTGGAAGGCTCAAGCCCCTGGCCCCAGCAGCGCGGCCGCGCTCAGAACGTGATCGGCGCGTGGATTGACGGCCGCTACGCCGACGGCTCCGCCGCAGCCCAAAGCGGCCGCGAAAACGGCTTCTACTGGTGGCATCTGCTCGACGTGGGCGCCAACGTGGACGCCGACGCCCCGGGCGGATGGGACAGCTATTGACCTGAAGCCTGCCGGTCTCGCCTGGGAAGCATGGGACGAATGAGAGGAATGGGACGGCCTGGCGCTGGAAGAGACGCCCCCTTCCCATTCTTCCCATCTCTTCCATGCTTCTCATTCCTCCCATCGGCCAGGGGCAAACGCCCCGCCCAAGCGACAAGGAACCCCGCCATGTGGAAGCCCTCTCTCGCGTTATGGTGTTGTCTCCTTTCGGCCGCCGCGCTGGCGCAGAACGCGCCGGCCCTCGTCAACCCCGGCTTTGAGGAACCGGCCCAGCCTCCCAAGGGAAAGCAGCGGCCGGAAGCCGTCTATCCCGCCAAAGGATGGACCGGATGGCTGGCCAATGGAGCGGCGAGCGGCGTCGTGCGCCAGGGCGCGGAGCCACACTCCGGCCAGCACGCCCTGGAGATGCGCGTGCTGGGCAGCGATCCGGCCAAGTACAACATCCACGTCCAGCAATCCCTCGCCGCCCAGCCCGGCCGCAACGTGCGCGTGACGTTCTTCGCCCGGCGCAGAGGCAACGTCAACGGCTGGGCCGGCGTCTATTTCTACGACGCGGCCGGCAAGCGCGTGCCCGGCGAGGCCGGCGTGTCCATCCGCCACGGCGACGAATACCGCCGTTTTGAAATGGAGACAGCCACGCCCGCCGCGGCCGCGCGCATGGACGTCATGTTCCGCGTCCTCACCCGGAACCAGCCCGCGGCCGACGCCGTCATCTTCGTGGATGACGTAGAGGTTTCATTTGACGCGAGCGGCGTGCTGGAAAACGACAAGCTCGTGGCGCGGCTGGACCCGGTGTGGGGCGGACGGATCCGCTCTCTGGCGCTCAAGAGCGCCAAAGGTCCGATCGAGACGCTGGTTTGGCTTGGTCCCGAGGCCGGCGGCGGCGCACAAACCCTGCTGCCCGCGCGCAAGTCGGAGTTCCTCCACGACCAACCCTTCAAGCTGGAGATGGTGGAGCCGTTGCGCGTGGCGCGCGCAAG
>CAYYEE010000078.1:0-12911 GCA_964470775.1 uncultured Planctomycetota bacterium
GATGGCTTCGACAACGGGGTCAGGGACCGGGGCGCGGACTTGGATGCTGAACGGCTCGGAGAGCATGGCGCGCGGAGGCTCGCGGTCGACGCCGCCCCACATTTTCAGGTAGTCCTGCTCAATCTCCGTGACGGGACACTCAGGCGCGGGCGCGCCACAGCGCCTCTCCGTCCAGTTGATGACAGGATGCCAGAACGCCTTGGCCGCGGCGCAGATCGCCGCCACCAGAATCACACACCGGAATCTGCGAAGATATTCCATTGGATTCCTCCACCCCATGGAGGGACTGCAATTCGCGCGCCAACCCCAAAAACACCTTCCAAAATATTATCCGGCCGAGGGCATCGCGTCAATAGGGTTGGCGCAGAAAACCTGTGTCGCAAAATCCACCATGAAAAAGCTGTAAGTTCCTACACTGGCACAGGTGGTTTTAACGCGGGATTGTCGTGCACGGCCGAGCAAGCGGCCGGAACTTTCCGGCGACGTCCTGTCGCCGCAAAGCCAGTCATGGGCAGTGGCAACTCACGCGCCGGAGGGGGCAGGAATGGACGCGTCGCCAGCCAGCACGGCTTGGCGGTTGGCTTCGTCCATGCAGATCTGGGCCATGAGCCCGTCGTAGCCCGTGGCTACCTCGGCGGGCAGCGGATCGCCACGCTGGACCGCGGAGGCAAACAAGCTGAGCAACTCCGCGATGTCGGCCTTGTGGTTGCCCGGGTGGGTCTGCTCAACGGCGCTCATCTGCTCGCAAACGATCTCGATCTCGCCGGCGCCGGAGGGGGTGTGGTGAAGGACGATGACGCCCTTTTCGCCGACGATGGCGAGGTTCTGAAAGTTGGGATTTGCGGTTCGCTTGGGGATGTAGGCCGTGAAGGCGAAGCTGGCGTTGATGGTGGCCATGACGCCGTTATCGAGGGTGGCGAGGATGGCGATGTGTGGGGGGAAGACAGTCTTCTCGCCGAACCACGAGCCGACGGCGTGAATCCGGCGCCATGCCCCCCCGCCGGAGAAGTAGCGGGCCAGGTCGATCTTGTGGATGCCGCAATCGAGGCAGCCGGAACGGTCCAGAAAGCGCTTGCGGCGTTCGCCAAGCTCGCCGACGGGCTTGTGGCCGTCCCAGAAGTGGTCAATGTGCACGGCGCGCACGGCGCCTAACATGCCTTGGTCAATCAGGCTCCTGATTCGGCGGTAGTGGGGAATGACGCGGCTCTCGAAGTCCACGGCCAGCGTCTTGCCCGCGGCCTTGGCGGCGGCGAGCATGGCGCGGCACTCGTCCACGCTCATGGCCATGGGTTTTTCGGTGATGACGTGACAGCCGGCGTTGAGGGCCTCGATGACCGCGGCCGCGTGGGCGTCCACGGGCGTGGCCACATAGACGGCGTCGAGCTTCGCGGCGCTGAGCATCTCCTTCAGCGAAGAGAAGCGGCGAATGCCCGCGCCCTCGACCGCGGCGAGATTGGCGGCAGAGAGGTCGCACACAGCGGCCAGACGCGCGGCGCCGCATTTGAGCATGGCGGGGATGACAGCGGCGCGGCCGTGATGGCCGCAGCCGACAAGGCCGAAAACAAGGGGCTCCATAGCAGATCCTCAGTTGACAAGCGAACAGGCGTGATCAGCGCGGACAGCGACACCCATGACCGATGAGACAACGCCCCTGGCGTACTGCTCCGTCCATCCTCGACCGGCAAACTCGGCGCCGTGGCCAGATCAGGCGCCGCCTTCGCGTCCTGCTGTGTTCAGAGACGGCGAACAGCCGTCAAAACAAAATTCCAGCACTGCAGAGAACACCGGCCAGGCCAACGGAACGCGCGCATTCCTACTTTGACGACTCCGGCGGCACGACATAGTTGATTTGCGCCTCTCCGCCTTTCTCGGGCAGAAGAAAGCTCCAGATATCCAAGTTCGTCGCTTCGCCGACCTCGGCGGCCATTGCTCTGAGGAACGCCTCCCACGCGCCAGGGGCAAGGGCCAGGGACGATCCCCCGAAGGGCTCCGCCCCAAAGTATATCACACGTCCCTTGCCGACGCGGCGTTCAAAGGCGGCCGGCTTGCCGTCGCTGTAAGTGGCGAAGACCTTGGCGTCGGCGGGTGGCATAATATCGCAGGCCATGACCCTGCCCTCGCCCTCGCGGTGGAGGATGGGCGTCAGGGGGAGCTTGGCGCCGTTCGCCAGGCCGAAGCGGTCCGCGCACATCGCCACGCAACTGGCTTCGCGGGCCTGAATCAGCGATCCGCCGATCAGGTCGTCCCTGGCCTGGAGAGGCGCGCCATCGAGGCCGCACGTCAAGGCCCGCGGGTCGAGCACGACGACGACGCCGCCACATTTGACGAAGTCCACCAGACGCTCCGCGATGGCCTTGCTCGTGAACTTGAGTTGGGGGACATAGAGCAGGCGGGTCGAATCGAGGGTGGTCACCTTGAGCTCGATCCCGATGTCGCTCACGAACCGGAACCAGGAGCCCAGCCGCTCGCCCAGCAACGTGTAGAGCGTGTAGGCTCCATGGGCCACGCGGTCTCCTGTTCCCCACATGCTGTAGTCCGAGAACAGGATGGCGGTCTTTGTCTCAGAAGGCAGCTTGATGCGGTTCATCTTGGTGATGAGGCTGGAGACGCGGATGATCTCCTTGTAGCAGTCCGGGATGTTGAATCTGGCCGGGCCGGCCGTGTACCACATCAGAAAAGAGGCCCCGTTCTTGAGGGCCTGGCTGGCCCACTCGCGGATCATGCCCGGCGTGGGCGGGCCGCCGGTGTAGTGGAATCCCTGCGGCATGACAAGCGTGGGGCGGCCGCCGGACAGGTCGTGGACAAGACGCGCCGAGAAGCCCGTGTGGTAAAGAGCGCGCTCGCGCCCGAAGTTGCTCATGCAGCCGGACGGATAAGGGTCGCAGGACACCCAGTCGGAGTACTTCTCACAGAGCGCGATGGAAAGCGGGGCCACGCCGCCAGTGTAGTTTGGGTTGACAGCCATCAGGTCCTTGCCCGGGGCGAGTTCCTTGACCAGCCGCTGCTGTTGCGCGAGGAAGGCGGTGTACCGAGCGTGCCACCAGCGCCAGAACGCGACCCGCGCCAAGCCGTCCTCGATGTCGTTGTCGCGCTTGGGGCCGTAGAAATCGTAGAGGCCGAACCGTCCGGCGCCAAAGTCCTTGCGAATCTCCGCGTCCACGGCGTCCAGAGCTTTGGCCGCGCCGGGGTTGAGCGTGCGGCTGAAGGCGCGGGAGGTGGGGTTGTTGGGTTCATCCTCGCCCATGATGAGGCTGATGAGGGATGGGGTCGTGCGGCCGATTTCGCGCTGGATCGCTTCGCAGCACACGGCTTGCAGAACAGGATCGGCGCTGTCCACGCGCAGGAAGTCCTGCTGGCGGAACACGAATTGGGCGCCGCGCTTGACCGCTTCGCGCCAGACCGCGGAACTGTAGAGCGAGAGTGGGAACAACATGCCGTTGCGCTTGTTGAGCCCCATGATCCGCTCCGGGTCGCTCTTGAGCGCCCAGGGCAGCGAAGGCCCCATCATGCCCGCCTGGGAGTGTTCGGACAGGAAGTTGCCCTGCTCGCGGGCAAAGCTCTCGTCCGTATACTTTTCCCGCACGGACTTGGGATAATGCGAGAGGTGGTAGCCGTGGCACCAGTCAGCGACCTTGTAGCCGCCTGGCTGATCGGAGAGGAGTTCGGCGTACTTTGGGGAGTCGCGGGTGATCTCCAGCGAGGCGGCGCGCGGCGGGTCCACGAAGCGGGTCAATGTCGCGCCTTTGTCGTCAAAGCGCAGGCAGGCGAACTTGGCTACGTTGTTGAAGTTGTCCTCAACGCAGTTCCAGTGGGTCAACTCCTCGGCGTATCCGTGGCGTTCACGAGCAAGGTTGAGGCGCCACGTCTCGCCGTCTTTTGGGGGGCCGCCCAAGATGGCGAATGGAATGGCGAACTCGGCGACCCACTCACCCTGTCCTTTGGACGCAACCCCGCGCCAGAGCCCGTTCCATGAAGCGTCGGCGCGGTAGGCGTCGCCTTCGGCGCGCGCATAGAGCTCGCCGTCCCACTGCGCGCCGGCGCTGTTGAGGATGAACTGAAACGCCCTGCCACTGGGCGCGGCGATGAAGACCTCGTTGCAGTCGTCGTTGTAGACGGGGCCGTCGCGCGTCGTGGCCGCGGCCTTGAGGGCGTCCAGACGCGGCTCGACGTTGCGGAAGGCGACATAGAGGTTCTTGGCGTCATAGGAGAGAAGCGCCGTCGTCGGCGTCGCGGCTGGCTGAGCCCCGCGATTCGAGACGTAGAACGGCGTGAGCGGCGCGGCCTTGGCCCAGCAGGCCGCGTCGAGCCGGCCGTCCAGGGGCGGGGAGGCGCCGGCCTGGGTTATCCGCGCGGTGTCCGCCACGTCCTCCATCGCCACGTCATCAATCCAGATGGCGCCTGAGCATCCGCGGATCGAGAGGACGCAGAGCTGACAGACGACCGCCTTGCCGGGCGCAGTCACCTCGACAGCGAACCTGGTCCAGTCCATGTCCTTGGCTCGAATCGGCAGAGCAAACGCCTTGTTCCCCGCGCTGCCATTGCCTTTGCCCTTTTCATTGAAGTTCAGGGCGACCTTGACGGAGCCGTCGGCCGTGACTTGGAAGTCCTTGACGGCGAACCAGAAGCTCAGGGTGTAGCGCTTGCCGGGCTGGAGGGGCCTGGCGTAGGTGTAGAGGGCGGCCCGGTCGCCGGCGCCCGCGAGGTCGATGCGCGCCGACCCGGCGCCCGAATGGAACCTGGTCTTGTCGGGCGAGAGCGTGGGTTTGCCCAGCGGCGCGGACAATGACCAACCCGCCACGCCGTTCTCGAAGCCGGCGTTGGGGACGGCATTGGCGGCCCACGCCGGGGCTGACGCAATGAGCGACAAGGCTGCGACCCAGGCCGCCTTCAGAACAGAGCATCTCCGCCGCATGTGACAGTCTCCACGATCAGGACGGGGGCAGCGCCCGATGCCTACTGAACGTCAAGGCCCATGTCTGTGTCGAACTCGCGCCAGACGGCGTAGGGGGAATCGCCGATGGAGCGCGTGGAAAGCGGGGTTGCGTAGGGACCGTAGTATGTGGAAATGGCTCGTCCGGACGGACCGTAGGTGTAGTTGTAGGCCAGGTGGGCGATGTAGTTCGCGGTTATAGTCACCATCGCCGAGCTGCCATTCCAATAGCCCTGCGTGTGCCAGATGATGCCCTGCTGCGGGTCACCGCGCCATTTGGCGGCGCCATCGCCGTAGAGCACGTTGTAGCCGTCGCGGTGCGCCGCGATGCCCACGCCGGCGATGGCCCGGCTGTTGGCGATGTCGCTGCCGGTGGCGACGCCAAGCGTGGAGACCTTGCGGCCCAGCCCGTCATATTCAGACCCCTTGCCAAAGGCGTCGCTGGCCAAGGCTCGGCTGCCCAGTTGGCGGGAGGAGCGGAACATGGGACCGTTGGCGGTGACGTTGACGCCCGGGCGCGTGTAGGCCACAGGCAGCCCCTCCAGCTCCTGATAGACATGCCAGGGGTTCATCACGAAGAGAGGGACGCCGCGGTAGGCGTAGTGCGAGAGCACGGTCTGGACGCCGTAGGTTCCGCCATAGTAGCCAGACCGGCTGCCCCAGGCGCCGTAGTGAAGCGTGGAGGCGCTGAACCCGCCCGCCTCCTGCCAGTGCGAAAGGCGATAGTGGCCCACATCGGGTTTGCCGGCGTCCTTGGACTCGGACAACATGCCGTCAGAGCTGGGACAGTAGAAAACGCGCGCGTCGCCGATATACCCGCCCGTCAACAGCGTCCCGATGCCGTTGGGCGCGAGGTTCAGCGCGCCGGGCAGGAACTTGTTAGATCCGGTGGACTTGGACCCGCTGGCAATGCAGCGCCAACTCGACTGGACGGGGCAGTAGGAGTTGATCACGGAAAGGGGCGTGTCGTTCGGTTTGGCGGTGTAGATGACACTGATCCCGGAGTGGGGGTATTTCTGGCGCATATCGGCCCAAGGCGCGCTAGCGTCGGAGTGGCTTGGCACGGCGCACGCGGCGCCCCAGGTCTGGACGCCAGGGCTGCCCGCGACGCTGGAGCACCAGGAGTAGCCGCCGGGGCTGTTCTGCGACCAGCCCGGCCAGCTCGGCAAGTAACCGCAGTAGTCGCCGACGTAACTGGCCAGCCCTTTCGAGACTTGGGCCAGGCTGGTGAGACAGGAAGCGCGGCGCGCCTTTTCCCGGGCCGACGACAAGGCCGGGAGAAGCATGGCGGCCAGGATGGCGATGATGGCGACGACGACAAGGAGTTCGATGAGCGTGAACGCGGCCAACACGGGGCGCGTCAGGGAGCGGGAATGCTGTGTCATGATGCGATCCTCCTCAGATCACCCAATCCCGATCGGTCAGGCCGGGGCCGATGGAACCGAAATCGTGGAACTCGAAGGGAACGGTTCTGTGGACGACGGCCTGAGGGTCATCCATGACGGCGACCGCGGTCTCCACAATGCCGCGTCCCAACTCGGCGGGGCTGGCGATCATGGCGCTCATGGGCAGATCTCCGGCCAGGCCTGATGTGTCAATGGCGAGGAGGCTGACGTCGCGGGCGACGCGCTTCTGGCGGAGAACGAGCTCCCGGCCTAGTCTCTCGAACATATGGGCTGAGTTGTGGCAGTAGATGGCCGTGGGCGGGAGGGGCGTGTCGAGCAGTTCGCCGACCAGACGCGCGAAGTGGGCGGGGTAGTCTTCCACGCCCGGGGGGTGGACGCGGATGTAGTCGCGGGCGGGAAAGGCCAGTCCTTGGGCGGCGGCTTCGAGCATGAAGGCTTCGGCCCAGGCGGCGCGGGTGTAGGGCTGGGAGGTCTCTCCGTAGACACAGCCGATTCGTCTGTGGCCGCGACGGGCGAACTCGCGCACGGCGGAGCGGAAGCTGCCAGCGTTGTCGAAGTCGGCGTAGGACACGCCAAGACGCAGGACATCGTCGTCTGGGCGGTTGCCAAGGACCAGACGGACGCCGCGGCGCTTGGCCTCCATAACCATGCCTGGGGTGATGGGCAGGCCGAAGCTGACCACGCAGTCGGCGCGGAAGGACTCGATGTAGTCCCAGTCCACGGGGGCTCTGACGACATTGGGGACGTAGGTCAGCGCGCAATTGGCCTTGCCGCAGGCGGCGAGGATGCCGGCGTGGATGGGGCCCCAGTAGCCGTGGACCGAAGCAGGCTGGCCGGGGTGTTCGAAATGGTGCGTGGCATAGGGGCCGATCATGGCGATGGTGCGGACCCTGGGTCTGCGCTCCGGGTCGTCGAGAAAGACACCGTGGCCAGGCACGAAGCGCAGGGGGTGCTTCTCGCCCAGCCGCTTGACGGCCACGCCTACGGAGGAGAGCGCAATCCCAAAGCGGTCGGCGAGCTCCTGGCGTGAAGGGAGCGGCTGGCCAGGTCGGATGGCCCGGGATCGGATCTGTTCGACCAAGTAGTTCTCGACCGCGTTGATGGCCGAGGCCGGCGGCTTGGTCATGGACCCAGTTGGGCTCACCGTGGCGTTTCTCCTCAAGAGAATCCTTTGGGGACTGCGTTATTGCGTACACATTGCGTACACAATAATAGCTTGCGCCTCTGGCCTTGTCAAGCAGAAAGCGGGCGGGCGGTGTCTGTGTCGGCAGCTATCCTAATCCCTCGATGCCGACGCCGATTCCGACACCGGTTGCGCTTCGCCGAGAAGGCAATGAACCCTGAGGGAGCGAAGGCTGCTTACCCTGATTCCCGGCAAATCGAGCGCCCCAATTCCTGCGCAACAGGGTTGCCAAGGCGGCGGGGCTGGCGTATTCTGCCCCCCCGGCGGAGTAGCTGGAGAGCAACGAAGCGCCGATGTGAAGCGAAGCGCGGTCGCTGTCCAAGGCGGGCCGGACACGTCCGATTTGGCTGACACGCCGGACCATTGGCTTTGCATTTACGCTTGACAGCCCCGCCATACTCTGATTAATTGAGGTTCTGGCCGGGCCTGGCCCTGGCGGGTCACAAGCCCGGCGGCCCTTGCGCCCTTGCCGCGTGTCGTCGTACCCTTGGGCGCCGGGCCGGGCAGGCGCCAGTCAATGCTCTTGCCGGGGTCGCCGCGGCGTTGCCGTTTGTCCGCGCCGCGCGTTCCGGGCCACGCACAGGAATCCAGCATGTCGAAGCTCGTCATTGTCGAATCGCCAGGGAAGGTGAAGACCATAAAGAAGTACCTCGGCCCCGGCTTCTCCGTCGAAGCCTCCATGGGCCATGTCCGCGACTTGCCGGACAAGAAGATCGGCGTCGACATCGAGGCCGGCTTCGAGCCCACGTATGAAGTGATGCCCGGCCGCAAGAAGGCCATCGCCGCGCTCAAGAGCGCGGCCAAGAAGGCGGAGCAGGTCTTTCTGGCCACCGACCTCGACCGCGAGGGCGAGGCTATCGCCTGGCACCTCTACGAAGCGCTTGGCCTCAAGAACAAGCCCACCAAGCGCGTGGTCTTCAACGAGATCACCAAGCCCGCTATCCAGGCCGCCTTCGAGGAACCGCGCGACCTGGACATGAACAAGGTCAACGCCCAGCAGGCGCGGCGCATCCTGGACCGCATCGTGGGCTACAAGCTCAGCCCCCTGCTTTGGAAGAAACTCAGCCGCGGCCTCAGCGCGGGCCGGGTGCAGAGCGTGGCTGTCCGGCTCATCGTGGAGCGCGAGCGGGAAATCCGCGCCTTCAAGCCCGAGGAGTTCTGGCGCTTCACGGCCAAGCTGGCCCCCAAGGACGCCCCCAAGGACGCCTTTGACGCCGAGCTCAAGAAGCTCGACGGCGCCGACCCGGCCATTCCCAACGAGGCGAGCGCCAGGACGCTGGAAGCGGAACTGCGCGCCCCCGGCCTGCCCTACACCGTCACCAAGTGCGTCAAGCGCACGCGCAAGACCGCCGCGCCCCCGCCCTTCACCACGTCCACGCTGCAGCAGCAGGCCTCCATCCAGCTCCGCTTCAGCGCCAAGAAGACCATGAAGATCGCGCAGGACCTGTACGAGGGCATCGAGATCGGGTCCGAGGGCGCCGTGGGTCTCATCACCTACATGCGCACCGACTCCCAGCGGGTGTCCGAGCAGGCCATCGCCGAATGCCGCGACTGGATCGGGAAGAACCTCGGCCCCGCCTACCTGCCCGAGAAGCCCCACTACTACCGCTCCGGCAGGAGCGCCCAAGGCGCCCACGAAGCTATCCGCCCCACGGACGTCAACCGCACGCCCGCGCAGATCAAGGACGCTCTTTCCCGCGACCACTTCCGGCTTTACCAGCTTATCTGGAACCGCTTCGCCGCCAGTCAGATCAACCCGGCCGAGTGGGGCGTGACCGACCTGGAGATCACCGCGGGCAGGGCGCTTTTCGCCGCGCAGGGCAAGAAGCTGCTCTTCGACGGCTTTCTCCGCGTGGCGGGCGTGGACGCCAAGGACGAGACGCCGGTTCCCGAGTTGGCCGTGGGCTCGGTCGTGGACTTGCTGGACCTCAAGCCCACGCAGAGTTTCACCAAGCCCCCGCCCCGCTACTCCGAAGCCAGCCTGGTCAAGGAGCTGGAGAAGCTGGGCATCGGCCGGCCCAGCACCTACGCGCCCATCATCTCCACCATCCAGGACCGCAAGTACGTCGTCCAGGAGGACCGCCTCTTCCATGCCACCGACCTTGGCGAAGTGGTCACCGACCAGCTCGTCAAGTGCTTCCCCGACGTCATGAACGTAAAATTCACCTCCACCATGGAGGAAGAGCTTGACAAAGTGGAGGAAAACAAGGCGGAATGGCGCGACGTGCTCAAAGAGTTCTACGAACCCTTCAACCGCGATCTTGAAAAGGCACAGAAAGAGATGGCTCGTCCAGCCCCGGAACAGCTTGAAGAAAAATGCCCCCAGTGCGGCAAGGAACTCCTCAAACGCTGGAGCAAACGCGGCCAGTTCATTGGGTGCTCCGGTTACCCCGAGTGCTCGTACACGCGAAACGTGGAAGCCAACGGCGAGGCCGCCGAGCCCCTGCCCGAGGTCAACGAGGCCTGCCCGCAGTGCGGCAAGCCCCTCACCGCCCGCCGCGGCCGCCGCGGTCCCTTTGTGGGATGCACCGGTTACCCGGAGTGCACCTTCACGCGCGACCTGGCCGCGCCTGGCCAGCCCGCCGCGCCCGCTCTGCCGCAGATCAAGGAAGACTGCCCGCAGTGCGGCAAGCCCCTGGCCGTGCGCAACGGCCGGCGCGGGCCGTTTGTCGGCTGCACCGGTTACCCGAAGTGCCGCTACGCCCGCGACCTGGCCGCCCAGGCCGCGCCGCCGGCGCCCCCTGGCGCGGTCTGCGAGAAGTGCGGCAAGCCCATGACCGTCAAGTCCGGCCGCCGCGGCTTCTTTTTGGCCTGCACTGGCTATCCTGACTGCAAGTCCACCCAGCCCATGCCCCAGGACAGTTCCGCCGCGCCGCCCCAGGAAGAGGACAAGCCATGAAGATCTATATCGCCACCGACCTCGAGGGCGTCACCGGCGTTTACAGCTTCTCCCAGACCCGCGAGCAGGACACCCCCGCCAACCTCGACGCGCGGCGCTACCTCATGCTCGACATCGCCGCCGTGGCCCAGGGCCTCAAGGACTGCGGCGCCACGGAAATCTACGTCCTGGACGGACATGGCCGCGGCTGCAACTTCCTGGCCGACCACATGGTTCCCGGCGTGCGCTACATCACCGGCTATCCGCGCCCCCGGCCCTTCCCATTGCTCGACAAGACGTTCGCGGCCGTGATCCTGCTCGGCTACCACGCCATGAACGGCGTGGCCGACGGCGTCCTGCACCACACGCAGAGCTCCAAGGCCGAGGCCAAGTACTGGTACGACGGCGTGGAGCGCGGCGAAATCTTCCAACATGCCGTCATCGCCGGTTGTTACGACCTGCCCGTGATCCTGGTGACAGGCGACGAAGCCGCGTGCCGTGAAGCCAAGGCCACACTGGGCGACGCCGTCCCCACCGTGGCCGTCAAAAAGGGCCTCTCGCGCGAGGCCGCGGTGCTTATCGGCCTGGAAGAGACGCGCCGCATGTTGGCCGCCGGAGCGCGCCAGGCCATGGCCGCCCTGCCCAAGCTCAAGCCCTACAAGCCGGCCTTGCCCCTCAAAATGCGCGTCCGGCGCATCTTCCCCGAGAAGGCTACTGTCGAGAACCCGTACTACGTGGACCGGGAAGAGGTCGTCGAGGACCCCTTGACCCAGATGTTCTGAGCCCTGGCCGATCAGCCGGCCGGAGACACCCCCCTATGAGAATCCTCGTCGTCGGCAGCGGCGGTCGCGAACATGCGCTTGTGTGGAAGATCGCCCAGTCGCCCCTTGTCACGAAGGTCTACGCGGCCCCCGGCAACCCCGGCGCCGCCCAGCACGCCGAATGCGTCCCCATCAACGCCGAGGACGTGCCCGGCATCGTCCAGTTCGCGAGGGAGCAGAAAATCGACTTGGCCGTCATCGGGCCGGAGAACCCCCTGGCCGCGGGCGTGGTGGACGAGCTGACCTCCCGGGGCATCGCCGCCTTCGGCCCCTCGAAGGCCGCGGCGGAACTGGAAGGCAGCAAGGCCTTCGCCAAAGAGATCATGCGCAAGAACGGCATCCCCACCGCCCCGTCGCGCAGCTTCAAAGACGAAAAGGCCGCCCACGCCTATATCAACGAGTCCGAAGGCCCTCTGGTCGTCAAAGCCGACGGCTTGGCCGCGGGCAAGGGCGTCATCGTGTGCCAGACGCCGGCCGAGGCTCACGAAGCCGTGGTGCGCGTCATGGGCGACCGCGAGTTCGGCGGCGCGGGCGAAACGCTCATCATCGAGGAACGTCTCTACGGCCAGGAGGCCTCGCTGCTGGCCTTCACCGACGGCAAGACCATCATGCCTATGGAGCCAGCCCAGGATCACAAGCCCGTCTTTGACGGCGACGCGGGCGACAACACCGGCGGCATGGGCGCCTACTCGCCCGCGCCCATTGTCACGCCGGCGATCCGCGGCGACGTGGAGCGCCGGGTTCTGGTGCCTGCCATTCACGGTATGAACCGCGAAGGCCGCCGTTTCCGCGGCGTTCTCTACGCGGGCCTCATGATCACGCGCGCCGGTCCCATGGTCTTGGAGTTCAACGCCCGGTTCGGCGACCCCGAAACCCAGCCCCTCCTGATGCGCATGAAAAGCGACATTGTCCCCATTCTGCTGGCCTGCGCTCGCGGCGGACTGGAAAAGGAGGCCATCGAGTGGCGGCCCGAGGCGGCCGTGTGCGTGGTCATGGCCTCGGGCGGCTACCCGCGATCCTACGAGAAGGGATTTGTCATCGAGGGCCTGGAAGACGCCGCCAAAATGGAAGGCGTCATGGTCTTCCACGCCGGAACGCGCATGTCCCAGAACCGCGTCATCTCGTGGGGCGGACGGGTGTTGGGCGTCACGGCGCTGGGCGCCGGCATCGCCCAGGCCCAAAAGCGCGCCTATGAGGCTGTGTCCAAGATCAACTTCAGCCGATGCCACTACCGCAGGGACATTGCCTCCAAGGCCATCCAGGTCTGAGAGGCGCCGATGGCCGAAAACGTTCTGATTATCCGGCTCGGCGCGCTGGGCGACGTGGCCAACGTCATGCCCGCTGTCCACGGCCTGCGCCGCGCGCTTCGCGACGACACGCTCACGTGGGTCGTTGAAGAGGGCGCGGCTGGCCTGGTGCAGATGAACCGCGACGTGGACGAAGTCATCGTGTTCCCGCGCCGCGGCCTCAGCCGCGCCCTCGCCCGTCCCTGGCTGTGGCCTTGGATGCTCTACGCCGCGGCCCGGTTTATTCTCAGTCTGCGCTTGCGCCGGTTCACGCGCACGCTCGACTTCCAGGGCAACCTGAAAAGCGGGCTCATCGCTTGGCTCACCGGCTGCCGGTGGCGCGCGGGCTTGGCGCGGCGGCACGGCCGCGAGGGCAACCACCTCTTCCAGAACGTCCACGTGCCCCT
>CAYYEE010000079.1:0-6288 GCA_964470775.1 uncultured Planctomycetota bacterium
GCCCACGTACAGCGGCCGCTTCTGATGGAAGCGGATGGCCATGACCGAGACCATGTCGAAGAGCGGCAGGCCGAAGATGAGCAACGGCAGCACGAAGGGGAACAGCGGCCGCTAGGGCTGGTAGAACGTGGCCTCGGCGCTCATGGCCGCAAGGAAGAAGCCGATCCCCATGCCCCCGCAATCCCCCATGAAGACGCTCGCCGGCGGCCAGTTGAACACCAGAAAGCCCGCCAGCGCGCCGATCAGCGGCGCCATGCTCGCGGCGATGAAGCTCTGCCCCGCTTGCAGCGCGACAGTCAGCATAACGCTGCTCACGATGAGCGCCACGCCGCCCGCAAGACCGTCCATGTTGTCGAGCCAGTTGAATGAGTTGGTCAGCGCCACGATCCACACCACCGTGATCGCGCCCGTGACCCATGCGTTCTCGATGAAGATGGAGATATGCGTGCCGCAGGCAAAGACGAAGAGCGCCGCCAGCGCCTGGATCACAAAGCGCGGCAAAGGCGGCAGCTTGCGCAGGTCGTCCACCAGCCCCATGCCCGCGATGACCGTGGCGGCCGCCCAAATGGCGCCCAACCGCCCCAGTTTCGATAGCACGCCCGGCGCCATCTTCAGCAATTCCTCTGGCGCCCACGCCGGAGCCCATCCCCGCGACACGGCCACGCACGCCAGCGCCGAGATCCACACCGGCGCCCACAGGCCCAGGTAAATGGCCACACCGCCGCCCAGCGGCACCACACGGTCATGCGTCTTGTGGCCGCCGGGCTTGTCCAGCAAGCCCACCCAGGGAGCCGCCTTGCGCACGACAATCACCCCAGCCAGGGCAAGCGCAAACCCCGCCGCGCCCAGAAGGACCAAGAAGACGCCCATCATCTAACCCCGCGCATGACACGGTCTTGCCGCACGTCGAACCGCGCATAGGTTACCAGAGACGGCGCCCCGCCGCCAGCCGCGACGCGCCGCCTTTGCCACCCGGCGCCGTCCGCGCTACCCTCATCCGCCATGATCCACCTCCGCTCCATTCGCTTGGACATCGCCAGACTGCCCAGCCAGTTCCCGTTCAGCCTGCTTATGGCGCGGGCCTTCCCCGGCGTGGAGCGCCGCGCGCCAGTGACCTTCTTCGTTGGATGTTTTGCTCGCGCATGTTCCACGGCGGAATCCGCCTCCTGCACGAACCCGAGACGCCCCTCTCGCCCCAGCCCCAACTCTGCTTTCCACGATGAAAGAGACGGCCAGGGAGAGAGAGTGTCCTTTCGTCGTGGTCATGCGCTCGCCCATCCCCATGACCTATCATGGCGCGGCCATCCCTGACTTTGACGAGACGCCCATCCGCGAAGTACCCTAAGAGAACTTGGAGCGCGTCCGGCCCACACGTGACTTTCTCCGCGCCCCGGAGCGCTGTCTCCGCCGGCTCTGAACCAGGAGCGACACCATGACCCGAACCGTCTTGGTCTCCGTCTTCCTCACTGCCCTGGCTGCCTGCGCCACCCGTCCCGAGCCGCTGCCGCCTGGGTCGGCGTGCGTCGTCTCCGTCGTAGCCCGCGCGCCCTACGTTGTCAAAGACGCCAACCAGATGCGCCAGGACCTGGGCCAGACGCTCAGCCGGCTGAAGCGCGTCAAGCGCACCGTCGCCTACGGTGACCGGCAGGCGTGGATCGTGAGCTACACGGCCGAGGATCGCGACGACGTGCGGAGCGCCCTGGAAAGCAGTGGGCGGTGGCTTATCGTCCAGAACACCATCTCCCCGCTGGAAGAAGTGCGCGCCTTCTTTGACCGAGGCGGCCCACCCCCCACGGCCGACAAATAACCCTCCATGCCCCCCGCCCCTCCGCGCCAAGCCGCAGCCACCGTCATGGGCATCGCGGCCATTCTCATCTGGAGCGCCAGCGTCGCCTTCACGCGCGGCGTCACGCGCTCCATCGGCCCGGTCACCGCCGCTGGCCTGACATATCTGCTCGGCGGCGCGATGGGGCTGGCGTGGATGGCATCGAGGCGGCGGCTCGCGGGCCTGGCCTCGCTCAATCGCAAGTACCTGCTGGGCTGCGGCGCGCTGTTCATCCTCTACATCGCGTGTTTCTACCTGGCCGTCGGCCTGGCTGCCAACGAGAGCCAGACTCTCGAACTCGGCCTGCTCAACTACCTCTGGCCCATGGCCACGGTGCTGTTCTCCATTCCGTTGCTAGGCACAAAGGCGCATTGGGCCGTGGCGCCGGGCGCCTTGCTGGGGTTCGCGGGCATTGTCCTGGCCGTCACCCAAGAGCGACCGCTCACTTTGGAGGGTTTTGCCGGGAACGTCTCATCCAACCCGGCCGCCTATCTGCTGGCCCTGGGCGCTGGCGTGTCGTGGGGCCTTTACTCCAACCTGGTCCGGCGCTGGGGCGGACCCAAAGCCGGCGGCGCCGTGCCCCTATTCATGCTCGCCACGGCCGCGATCTTCGGCCTGGCCCGCCCCTTTGTCCTCGAGCCCTCGGACTGGTCCCTGCGGCCGATTCTGGAACTTCTGTTCCTCTCCATTGGCCCCAACCTAGGTTACTTCCTCTGGGACGCGGCCATGCGGCGCGGCGACATCCTCCTCGTCGCCACGTGCTCCTATTTCACCCCCCTGCTCTCCACCCTCGTCACCTGCCTCTACCTCGGCGCCACCGCCCGCCCCAAGCTCTGGACCGGCTGCGTCCTGGTCATCGCCGGCGCGGTGATCTGCAAGCGATCGGTCAGGGAGCCGGGGGCGTAAGCGGTTGGACTTGATAGCCGTCAGCGGATAAGATGCTGGCGAAAGGCCGTCGCGATGCAGAGGGTCACATGACGAGACGACTTCAGCCACACGTTCTGGAAGACATCCTCCAGCGGATCGTTGCCCTGGCCCGGCCCGAGCGTATCATCCTGTTCGGGTCTGCCGCGCGCGACGACATGGGGCCCAACAGCGACGTGGACCTGTTGGTCGTCAAGACTGGAGCCAACCGTCTTGACCTGACTGGACGCATCTACGCGGCCCTGCGTGGCGTCGCCGAAGCCGTGGACATCATCGTCGTGACGCCAGAGGACATCGAGAAGTACCGCGACAACCCCGTCCTCGTCATCTGCCCTGCCCTGCGCGAAGGGAGGGAAGTCTATGCCGCCTGAGCGACTGCCGCCCGATGATCCTCGCGAATGGCTCAATCGCGCTCGTAGCAACCTTGAAAAGGCCAAGGCAAGACTCCCGGCCGTCTATCTCGAAGACCTCTGCTTCGACGCGCAGTAGGCCGCGGAAAAGGCGCTCAAGGCCGTGTTGCTCAGTCGCGGCGTCCACTTCCCCCACGTCCACGACATCAACCGTCTCCTCACGCTCATGGATGAATCAGGCGCGGGCGCGCCCCACAGCCTGGACGAAGCCGGCGTTCTCACCCAGTACGCCGTGCTCACGCGCTACCCCGGCGTCCTGGAGCCCGTCTCTGAGGCGCAGTACGCGAAGGCGCTGAGTCTGGCGGAGGCGGTAGTTGCCTGGGCGGCGACGCAGATCGCGGACGGCTGCTGACCTAACCAGCAAGCTGTCGGCCAGAGAGGCGGGGGCATAAGCGGTTGAACTCGGCAGCCATCAGAGGCAAGAACGCTGGCGGAAGCCGTGCGGCGAGGGGGAATACGGCTTCGGCGGTCCGCCCAGCCACCAGTAATCGCCTCGTCTGGAAGCCAGCGGCGCGGAACACCGGCGCTACCGGCCCCCCCAACGCACATTCGCGACCACTCCTCCGCTTGACGTATCCGTTCGTGGCATCGCTGCATGTCAGACTCCGCCCCGGCCTCGCCTCTCGACAACTTCGCCTGCGCGGCGTCCAGAACGTCAAGCGCGGCGCGGAAGCATTCGCTGTACGGCCCGCTCAGGACAGCGGTCCTTGCCTGCGCCCTGGCCTAGCTGTGGCACGCGATGAAGCCAGCCAAGACGGCCGCCAGAACGGCAAGGACGAACCCCGCGCGTCTCATGGCACCGCCCTCCCCCTCACCACAAGCTCTCCCCCTCCTCAACCAGCGTGATGTTGTCCCACGAATACGCGGCTGGGGGCCAGTAAGAATAGGGGATGACGCGCATGGTCGCGACAAAGGGCAGCCGCTTCTCAACGGCGTCAAGGAACTTGGCCACGCCCGCCGCCAACGCTTTGTCGTCGCTCGCGGCATACGCCTGGTCCAGCAGCGGGATGCGGTCCTTAATGCGCGCGCTGGTGAGGCGCAGGCAGAGTTGCGGGCCCTTGTCCGTGGTCTGCGCCTTGCCATAGATCGCGTGGCCGCAGAGCAGGCGGTCGCGCATGGCCACCGCGATCTCGGGGATGGGCATGTCGTGTTTCACCACAATCCCCGCCGCGGCCAAACGCTTCTTCTGCTCCTCCAGCGGGATCAGCGGAAAGCCCCGCTCCGTCATCATGCGGCGCAGAAGCTCAGTGGCCTTGGCGCCCAGCCCGCCCGCCTTGTCTTCAAGGTCGAACACCACGTAAAACGCATTGGGCAGAAAGGTGCGCGTGAAGTTCTCGAACTCCTTGCCGTTGGTCTCGGTGCGGCAGGCAAGGTACATGCGGTAGATTTCGCGGTCCTGGCCAGCGAACTCCGTGGCCTCCATGGCCGCGTAGCCTTTGACGAACAGGTGCGGAAAGAAGATGCCCGAGGACGGCCCCTTCACGTCGGCCGTGATGCGATAGACCACGCCCCGCTTGACGGGGATGGGGTCGCTGAGCACGTGGACGCCATAGGTTCCGCCGATGGTGTCGTACTTGGGGGGCGTGGTCTGCCGCCGGCCAGGCGGCTTGCGCCAGTCCGCGCCTTGGGCGATGGCCAGGCGCCAGTCCAGAGCCTGCTTCTCCAGCACGTCGGTGTTGACCAGCAGACACCGTCCCGGATTGCCCTCCTCCCCCCAAAAGGTCGTCAGATTGTCCAGAGGGCTCTTGCAGTTCATAGTATGCCAGGCGGCGGGCGCGGCGTCCGCACCGGCTTCGAAGCCGCCATTGGCCACAAGGTTCTTGCGCGGCGCTGGCCGGCGCTTGGCCTCGGGCACAACCGGCTCCTCGCCGATCTGCCTGTGGAAGCCGCTAATCTCGTCCACGATGCGTCCACACGCCAGGGGCGCCTCGCGGCTGCCGGTGACAGGCTCGCGCAGGTCCCACGCCAGTTCGGTGCGGCTCTTGTCCAAGTCCATGCCCTTGGCGAAGATGATCCACCCCTCGGCCCCGCGCTCCACCTCGCCCCACACCACCAAGCGGCATTGCAGAACTTCGGCCCCAAAGGCGCCCACCTGCGCCGGGGTCGTATCCTTGGTCAACTTCAGCCCCGCCGACTTCATGGCGCTATCGATGTCGGGCATCTCGACGATGATGTACTGATACGTCCTGGCCAGCTTATTGTGGATGGACTCGCGCACGAACTGGCCCATCTTGTTGCGGTCGCCCTGCGAGCGGAAAGGCAGCACCGCGACAACCGGCTTGCCTGCTTCGGCTGTGACGCACGCCGCCAGCGCCGCCCAACACGCGAGCGCTCTCCACATCGCCCTTCCTCCCGGCCTCACGCCTCTCGAACCAAGCTCAACGCCGCGAACTGCGCCGGCTTGACGGTCTTCTCGGCCCAGAGGCCCGCGCGCACAAAGGCCGCGCCCGCGCCCGTCTCGATCGAGCCACCCGTCTCGCGCCAGCCCTTGCCCGACACGGTGAAGTCGCGTCTGGACAGCAGCCGCGTCGAGGCGTCCAGCGCCTCAATAAATACCCCGGCGGGGCCCGAAGCCTTCACCTGGCCCGACACACGATAGCAGCCGCCCGGCGCCACTCGCGCCACGCGCGGCCACGAAGGCGCCATCTGGACTCTATGGCCAGGCGCCGTGGCCTGCGCCAGCCAGCGCCCCCCGACGCAGCGGCGCTCCACGCGCGCCAAGCGGTCGGCTCGGTCGCTCCACTCCACCACCCAGCCCGCGGGCACGGACGCCAAATCCCCGGCCCGTTCAAAACCGCCGTTGGCCAGCAGGTTCACACCCGGCCTTGGTGCCTGCGCCTCCAAGCGCGCGTCCTTGAACCGGCGATGGAACGCGGCCAGCGCGTCGGCCGTGGCCTGGGCGCAATGCAGGGCGCACGCCGTCTGCAAGTCCAGCACGTCCGCGTTCAGATCTGTTTTAAGCCGCGCCCACACCTCCCTGGCCAGAGGGACCGTGGCGTCGGTGACAGCGCGCGCCAGGCGATCGGGACTGCAAAACGGCTTGGGGCGGTAGCCGTCAATACGAATACCTGAAGGGTCGCGCAGGCTTTCGGCGGCGCGGTGTGTCTGGACGTCCATGCCCTCCACCAC
>CAYYEE010000079.1:6298-12783 GCA_964470775.1 uncultured Planctomycetota bacterium
AGGCGGCGAGCTCGCCTTCTGTCATCATCAGTCCCACATGCGGCGGCGCGCCGCTGTCCTCCAGATAGTGCAGCGCCATGCCCAGGATGCGGATCGCGTCCCACTTGCGGCCGAGCTCCATGGCGCGAACCGCCCGGCCATAGTGGAGCGCGAACGCGGCCCACGACGTGGGCGGGCCGTGGCCGATGAACTTGCCGCGCTTGGTCACAGGGTTGAACTGGCAATAGCGCGAAATCTCCCACGCGCGCCGGTAGTCAGGCATCCGCACGCCAGCGAGGTGCGGGTACTCGTCCAGAAACCCGCCATAGTGCGGCCAGTTCATGTCCGGGAAGCCGCAGTACGCCCAAATCATCAAGTCCGCCTCGCCCCCCAGCCAATCACGGACATCGGGCAGAACGTCCAGAGCGGCCTTTGTGATGAAATGATGGCCAGCCATGGACGTGGGGGCGTAACCCTCGCCTGTCAGCCCATACCTCTCCACCCATCCCCACAAGTACTTCCCCAACGAAGGCTTCTGGGGGAACATCTCCCAACTTGTCGCGACTCTGCTCATAGCTTTCTTTCCATGGAACGGTTGATCGGCCATAACCGGCTACTATACCCCCCGCCGCCCCCAAGCGCCAGATTGGCCCCGCGGCCGTATGTCGCTGTCCGCAGCCTTGATTCCCCCGCGCCCGGCTGATAGACTTCCTGGCGAACCAAGCAGGCGTCCCAGACAGCCAACAGGACCGTCCATGCAAGACAAGACCATACGCTGGCTCCGCATCCTGGGCCTCAGCGGCCTGGGGGTGGGCCTCTTGATCTTCGCCTACGCGCTTCGGTCCGTCTTTAATCCTGTTCTGGCTGGCTTTCTCCTGGCCTATGTTCTCACCCCCCTCGTCGACTGGCTCGTCCGCATCGGCATGCGGCGCGTCGTCGCCATCCTCAACATCTACATGCTGTGCGGCGTTATCATCCTCGCCGCCATCATCTACGGCGGCCCTCTCATCATGCGCGAAATCGGCTCTCTGGTGGACGCCTTTGTGGGCGAGGAGTACACCGACGTCAACGGCAACGGCCGTTACGACGACGGACGCAAGAAGAAGGAGTCCTTCTTTGAGGGATGGCGGTTCTTCGACGACTCCGAGGACGAGGAGAAGCCCAAGCCCGAGCCTCCGCCGGCGTCCGAGCCCCCGCCAGCGCCTGCGGACGAAGACCCCCTGGGCGTCCTGGACGAAGAGAGCGGTCTGCCGCCCGACCCGCTGGGCGTACTGCCCACCGGGCCGGCCATCCCCGCCGCGGAAGAACCCCTCGCCCCCGCCGCCGTGTCAGCCGGCAAGAACAGACCGGCCGAAGCCGGCGCCGCCGAGAGCGAGGCTGAAACCCCCAAGCCCGAACCCTTTGTGGACCGCAACAACAACGGCCGCTACGATCCGGGCTACGTCGAGCGCATCCGCCTTTGGGCCAAGAGCCTCTTGGACAACTGGAACGCCCAGCGGCCCGACATGGCCATCACCGTCGACACCATCGCCTCCCGCCTCCGCACGGAGTTCCGCAACAGCTTCCAGGAAATCCGCCAAATCGGCGAGACCCTCTACTTCGCCGTGCGCGACAACCTCGTGGCCCTGTTCCAGTGGATCGGCTTTCTCGCCCTCGTGCCCATCTACACCTTCTTCTTCCTTCTGCACATGCACGACATGAGCCGGGTCATCATCGCCAACATCCCGGGCCGCGTCCGTCCCCGGGCCGTGCCCATCCTGGCGCGGATGGACGAGGCTATCGCCTGCTTCTTCCGCGGGCGCCTCCTCATCTGCGCCATTGACGCCGCGCTCACGTGCATCCTCCTGCTCGCCTGCGGCATCCGGTTCTGGAGCGTCTTCGGCGTCCTCACTGGCCTGCTGGGCATCATCCCCATGGTCGGCCCGGTCATCGCCTTTGTGCCCGTCGTTCTGCTCAGCCTCATTGACCACGGCCTCTTCAACCTGATCGTCGTTACCATCGGGTTCTGGGGCATTCAGTGCGTGGACGGCTTCGCCCTCACGCCGCTCATCGTGGGCGCCAAGGTCCACATCCACCCCCTCACCCTCATCATCGCCTTCATGGTCGGCGGCAAGCTCTTTGGCGCCTTTGGCGTGCTGGCCGCCGTGCCTGTGGTCAGCATCCTCAAAATCCTCGGTCATGAGTTCGTCATGCCGCAATTGCGCGCCCTCTCGCAGGAAGGGCCCGTCCCGCCCGCCCTGCCTCTGGAGACCGAATGAACCTATCACTCGCCGAAATCGCGGATCTCGTCCACGGCCGCCTTGCCGGCGACCCGGCCGCCCGCGCCACCGGGGTCGCCAGCCTCACCGCCGCCGGACCCGGCGACGTCGCCTTTGCCCGCAAAGACACCCTGTCCCAAGCCGCCGGCTTCAAAGGCGCCTGCCTCCTGGCCCCCGAATCCGTGCCCGGCGTCGCCAACCAGATTCTCGTCGCTGATCCCCAGCTCGCCTTCGCCGCGGTCTTGCGCATCGTCGAGACCGAACGCCGCTCCCTGCCCAGCGGCGTTCACCCCAGCGCCACCGTGGCCGCCACGGCCCAGTTGGCCGCGGGCGTGGCCATCGGTCCCTCTGCCACGGTCGGCGAATATGCGGTCATCGGCGAGAACACCGCCATCTGCGCCGGCGCCCATATCGGCGATCATGTCCACATCGGGCCCGGCGGCCTTGTTTACCCCGGCGTCGTCATCCGCGAGCGCGTCACCATCGGCCGCAACGTAATCATCCACCCCAACACCACCATCGGAGGCGACGGCTTCGGCTTCGTGCCCTCTCATGGCCGCCAGGTCAAGATGCCGCAAGTCGGCGCGGTCCGCATCGGCGACGACGTCGAGATCGGCTGCAACTGCACGATTGACCGTGGCGCGATCGAGGACACCGTCATCGAAAACGGCGTTAAGACGGACAATCACTGCCACGTCGCCCACAACTGCCGCATCGGCGAGAACACCATCCTCGTCGCCTACACGCGCATCGGCGGCAGCACCGTCATCGGCAAGAACTGCATCCTCGCCGAGGACGCGGCGGTCACGGATCACGTCACGATCGGCGATAACTCCATCGTCACCGCCACAGCCCGCGTCTCCAAAAGCTGGCCTGCGGGCTCCGTGCTGGGCGGCTCTCCGGCCATGCCTTTTGACGAGGCCAAGCGTGTGGTCATGGCTCAGACACGCGTGCCCAAGGCCCTCCGCGAGATCACCGATCTGCGGGAAAAGGTCAACAAGATTCTGCAACACCTTGGCCTTGCCTAACGTAGTGTCTCAAAGTTGGCAAAGCTGTTTTTTCAGACACAACGCTGGCCGGTCCGGCGTGGCGCTCGCTTGCCCCGCTGTCCTGGGCCAGCCCACTGCCAACGCCGCGACGCTCTCGTCGCCCGCAAGACGGCGCCCGCCCCCACATGCCTTTGCCGATTTTGCCTTGCCTTTCCCAGCGGTTCTGCTATTCTTGACTTACGGAAGACGCTCCGCGGGATTGCTGTAATTGCGTTCTTGATCGCCGCAGCCGCTATCCGGATTTCCGGAAAGCCGCAGGGTACTCGTCTGTCTGATGTAACCAGGGAGCCTTGGCACGGGCGCCATAGGAGCGGCGCAAGGGTGAGGTGAGCGGCAGGGATGCGCAACAGACAGCCCTACACGACCATCGCCGCCAGCCCCCCGCACGCGTCCTTGCTTTGTCTGACCTGGCCATCGCGCCATCCTGATGGAGAAAACCCGGCCTCCACCCAACAGCACCCGTCCTGCGAGGCGACCCATGGCGACCCCATCTGAACGCCCCCGATTCGCCGTGCATGGCCTAAGCCACGGGACCGCGCTCCTGCTTCTAGCTATCCTCGCCTGCGGCGTCACTCTCTGCCACTGGAGCGTGCGCCGCAACATCGCCGAGAGGCGCACAAATCTAATTGAGCAGGCCGTCGCGGCGGCCACAAGCATCAACGTTGCGCGAATCGCCGCCCTTGCCGGCGCCGCGGACGAGGCCGGCTCACCTGACTGCCGCCGGGTCACGTCCTATCTCAGTCTCCTTTGCCACGCTTACAACGACTGCCTCGCCATCCGCCTGGTCAAACGCGGCCAGGACGGCAAGGCGATCGTTGTCGCCGACTGCGCCCCGCCGGACTCGACGGGCGCCCTTCGCGGCAAGGCCTTGGACGACATTCCCCCTCAGTGTCTGCGCGCCTTCGAGACGCACGCGCCGGCCATGACAGGCCCTTTCGCCAGCGCCACTGGCCCTCGAATGCGCGTCGCGGCCCCCATCAAGGAACCCAAAACCGGAAGCCTTGTCGCCGTGATGCTGATGGACTTTGACGCCAGCGCCTGGAACCGAGAGACCTGGAACGCCGCATGGCCGCCGGCTCTGCTGACCCTGTGTCTGGTCGCCGCGCTTGCCGGTTCGGCGTACCTAGCCAAGAAGAACCGCGCCGGCTCATCGCCCCCCACGCTGGCCTGGCGCCCGCTTTTCATCTTATGCTTCGCCTCCGGACTCGTCTTCACCGCCCACGCGGCCATGTCCATACACGAAAACAAGTCGCACGAAAGGTCCCAAGCCTTCGGCCACCATGCCGCCAACGAAACCACCCGCCTGGCCAGCATCATCCGCGACCTGCGCGACCTCCAACTGCTTGGTCTGGCCCGCTTCTTCGAGGCCAGCCAGAACATCACAGCCGGCGAGTACCGCCGCTACACCGAACCCCTGGCCGCCGAACCCGCCGTTCACAACTGGGGCTGGGCGCCCATTGTGCCAGCCGCGGAGAAGGAAGCCTTTGAGCGCGCCGTCCGCGCGGACGGCGCCCCGGATTTCCAGATTTGGGAACGCGACGCCGCGGGCCGTCGCATCCCCGCCCGGCCCCGCGCGGTCTATCACCCCGTAACCTATCTGGCCCAGTCCTTCCGCGGCTCCATGCCTGTCAATGGCTTCGACCTGGGCTCCGAGCCCACCCGCCTCGCCGCCATCCAGGAATCGCTCAAGGCCGATCTGCCCGTGGCCACGGACCCGGTCATCCTCGCGGACGATGGCCCCCCCCTCAAGGGTATGCTGGTGCTCCAGCGCGTCCTCTCATCCACCCGCTCCGGCCAAGTGGCTGGCCACGTTTTCGCTGTGGTGCGTTTCGACAGCCTCCTTCGCGGCGTCCTTGACCCACAGCTCATTCACATCAAGCTTGCCATGCTCCGCGCCGGCGCGTCCCCCGAAATCCTCGCCTCCGCGCTGCCCGCCGGCCGGGCCGCCGGTTCCTCTCTCTCGCGTTCAAGGCCCCTCTGCGCCTTCGGCAGGGTCTACTGGCTCACCGCGCGCCCAGGCCCAGCCTTCGAAGAGCAGAACCCCGCGCGCGCCGCCGCCCTTGCCGCTCTCACCGGCCTCCTTCTCACCATCTCCCTCTCCTTGCTTGTAACCGCCCCCGCCCGCCGGCGAGACGCCCTCGAAAAACTCATCGCGCAACGCGACAACGAACTCCGCCGGAACGAAGCCTTCACTCGCGCCGTCATGGACAACCTCCCCATCGGCGTCGCCGTCAACTCCGTGGACCCGGCCGTCACCTTCACCTACATGAACGACAACTTTCCCAAGTTCTACCACAGCACCCGCGAAGCCATCTCCTCGCCCGACGGCTTCTGGAACGCCGTCTACGAGGACCCCGTCTTCCGCGAACAGATTAGAGCCCGCGTGATCGAGGATTGCGCCAGCGGCGACCCGGAACGCATGAAATGGGACGACGTTCCCATCACGCGAAACGGGCAGGTTGTCGCCTATGTCAGCGCCCGCAACACGCCCGTGCCGGGCAAGCCGCTCATGATTTCCACCGTCTGGGATGTCACCGAGCGCAAGCGCGCCGAGCTCGCGCTCAGGGAGAGCGAAGAGCGATTCCGCGCCCTGTTCGACGAGCACGCCGCGGTGAAGCTGCTCATTGATCCCAGCACCGGGGCCATCGTGGACGCCAACCGGGCCGCCGCCGAATACTATGGCTGGTCCCGCGAGCAGCTCATCACGATGCGCATCCAGGACATCAACACCCTCTCCTCCGACGAGGTCAAGCAGGAGATGGAAAAAGCCCGAACCCTGAAGCGTTGCTACTTCGAGTTCCGCCACCGCCGGGCCGACGGCTCCATCCGCGAAGTCGCCGTCTTCAGCAGCCGCGTGCCCTACCACGGCAAGGAACTCCTGCACTCCATCATCCACGACATCTCCAGCAGAAGGGAAGCCGAGGAGGAACGAGAAAAACTCCGCGGCCAGCTTCTCCAGTCGCAGAAGATGGAGTCCATCGGCCGCCTGGCCGGCGGCGTGGCCCACGACTTCAACAACCTGCTCATGGGCATCCTGGGCTACGCGGACCTGTGCCGCGACGGCCTGGAACCCGGCCACCCCATCCGCCCCTACCTGGACGAGATCACCAACGCCGCCAGGCGTTCCACGGACCTCACCCGCCAGCTCCTCGCCTTCGCCCGCCGCCAGACCATCGCCCCCGCCGTCCTCGACCTCAAC
>CAYYEE010000080.1:0-5838 GCA_964470775.1 uncultured Planctomycetota bacterium
GCGAACACGTCTCCCCCGCGTCAAACCAATACACCCCATCCCCCCACGAAATCGACAACGCCGAATGATGCCGCCCCGCCATCGGCTCCGTCCCCGAACACGAACCGTGAATCGTGATCCTCATTCCTTCCGCCCTCAGTCCCCGTTCCATTCCGCCCATAACCGGCCATTCGGTCCATGCCCCCCGTCCCGCGAAGGCGCCCCCTAAAACAAAGGAGGCGCGCTCGCGCGCGCCCCCTCTCAACCGCCTGCGCCTAACCTACGGCCGCTTCTCGATCGGCTCCCATTTCTTGTCAAAGCGGCCCATGTACTTCGACGTCGGCCGGATCAACCGGTTGTCCGCGTACTGCTCCCGAATGTGCGCAATCCACCCAGGCACGCGCGCCGCCGCAAAGATCGTCGTGAAATACTCCTTCGGAATCTTCAGCGCGTGCTGCACCGTCGCCGAGTAGAAATCCACGTTCGGGTAGATTCCCTTCCGGTCATGCACCACATGCTCGATCCGCTGCGAAATCTCGAACAGATGTGGCACGTTCGCCCGCTTGCACAGGATCGACGACATCTCCCTTAGATGCCGCGCCCGCGGGTCCTCCACCTTGTACACCCGGTGGCCGAACCCCATGATCTTCTGCTTGTCGTTCAACATCCCGTCAATGTACGACTCCACCTCCCCCACGTTATCGATCTTGTCCAGCATCTCCATCACGCGCTCGTTGGCCCCGCCGTGCAGCGGACCCTTCAGCGTCCCGATCGCCGACGTCACCGCAGAGTGCATATCCGACAGCGTACTGCACGTCACCCTCCCCGCGAAAGTCGAAGCGTTCATCCCGTGGTCCACGTGCAGCATCATCGTCAGGTCGAACGCCTTCTCCTCCACCTCATCCACCGGCGTCCCCCGGAACATGTACAGGAAGTTCGACGCAAAACACATCGCCGGGTCCGGCGACAGCAGCGGCTGCCCCATCCGCGTCCGGTACAGGTCCGCGATAATCGTTGGAACCTGCGCCGTCAACCGCAGCGCCTTCCGCTCGTTCGCCTCGTCGCTGTTGTCTTCCGCGTCCGGGTCAAACATCCCCAGCGCCGACACGATCGTCCGCAACACCGACATCGGGTGCGCCCCGTGCGGCTGAAGCTGAATCATCCGCACCACCTGCGTCGGCAGACGCATCTCCGACACCAGCCGCGAACGGAACGACTTCAGCTCCTTCGCGTTCGGCAGCCTTCCGTACCACACCAGAAAAATCGTCTCGGCAAAGGACGTCCTCCCCGCCAGCTCATCCAGGTTATAGCCCTGGTAAAAGAGCTGGCCGTTGGCGCCGTCAACGTAACTCACGTTCGTCTCCGCCGCCACAACGCCTTCCAGCCCGCGCACCACCACCTTCTGGTCCTGTTGGGAGGGGGTCTTCTTCTCTGCGTCCATAACCGGATCCTTTCCTCTCCGCCGCCCGCGCCAGAAACTCCGCTCCCCCCGCTGGAAGCAATAGAGAATCTCCGCCACGAACGATGCGTCATGTAGAGCCGCGAAGCGGCGGCCTGCGCGCGCCCCCCCAGCGGCCCGTTGAAAAAGACGCCGCGTCGGCGGGGACATGTTTCGGAAGCCCGCCAACGGCGGGATCGCAACGTGTCCCCGGAACAGACGCGACATTTTCAACAGGCTGCTAGGCCGCTCTCGACGCCGCCGTGCACAAGACTAGCAAAAAACCGCCCCCAGCGCAACCGCTGATCCCACGCCCCCCATCGCCGTCATCGCAAGCCCGGCCGCATTGCCGACGAGCGTGGCGATTCATAATCCCCCAAAGACAGCTCACAACCACTTGGGCGCCCGCAGCCGCCAGCGCGCGCCTCTCCCTCGCCGCCCTACTCCAGCCCCATCTCCTTCAGATTCGCCAAGCTGATCTTCAGACTCTCAAACGGATCCCGCTCACACACATCCTGCTCCACGATATACCACCGCACATTCGCCCCCTCCGCCGCCGACAGAATCCGCGACCAGTTCAGATTCCCCTCCCCCACCTCCGCGAACTTCTGCTCCCGCCCCTTCATCTTCATGTCCTTCAGATGCAGCAGAATCACCCGGTCCGACAGCTTCTCGATCCACGCCGCCGGGTCCCCACCGCCGTGCTGCACCCAAACCCGGGTCCGACTCCTCGTAAATGATGTCCAGCGCCAGGCGCCCGTCGAATTTTTCCAGCTCAAAGCTGTGGTTGTGATACGAGAACGTCAACCCCGCCGCCGCCAGACGCCGCCCCACCTCCGTCGCCTCCTTCGCAAACCGCAGGAACCCCGCCCCGTTCTCGCGGTAAGACGCCGGCAGCCCCCCGATCGCCACGTTCTCGCAACCCAGCGTCTTGTGGAAATCAATCTGCGCCGCCGTCTCGTTCAACAGCGCCTCGAACCCCACGTGCGTCGCGCAGATCTTCAACCCCTCCCCATCACAAATCCGCCGCATCTCCGCCGCCGCCATCGGCCCCACGCCCGAGATCTGCACCGCTTCATACCCGATCTCGCTCACCTTCGCCATCGACTTCGCGAAATCCGCCGGCGTCTTGCAGAACTCCCGAACCGTGTACAACTGCGCGGCGATCACTGTGTCGGACATGACCAGCGCTCCCATGTCTATTGGTTCCAGCGGAAGAACCCAGCACCCCTGCGCCCGCCAGCCGCTCCGCCGCGCCTGGCCCGAGACTCACTCCGCAGGAATCCGCGAATCATACCACCCCCCCGCCCCCGCGTCCAGCGCCGCCGTCCCTGCTTGTCTCAGCCGTTCTTCATGGACCTTCGCGCTCTTCATGGGCACCCGTCGTCTGCCGCCGGCCGCCGTCCGCTCGCCCCGCCCTTCGTGTTTCGCTCCGTTCGTCCGTCCTTTCCGCCCCTTCGGTCACTTCCTGTTGCCCCCAGCCTCTCCGCCACCCCCTCCACCCACCCCGCCACCGCCCCCCGCAACTCCTCCAGCGTCCCCTCATTGCGCACCCGCCCATCCGCCATGCGCACGCACTCCGCGATGTTGAACGCGAACTCCCCCTTCATCCCGCCCATTTCCCGCGCCACCATCCGCCGCGCCCCCTCCCGCCCCGCCAGCGCCTCCCGCGACTCATCCGGCCGCGCCCGCGACAGCAACCGCTGCGCCGTCACCTCCTCCCCCGCCTCCACCGCCAGCGCCGCGAACCTCCCCCCAAACGCCTCCCGCAGCGTCTCGATCTCCCGAACGTGCCGAATCGCCTCCACGATGTACATCTCCGCCGGCGCCGCCTCGCGCCGAATCCGCCGCACGATCCGCGCCGCCAAAACCCCCGGCCCCTCCGCCTCGCGCATCCGCGTCGCCGTCTCCGTCAACAGCTCCCGCGTAAACGCCCCATCCTCCACCCCGCGCGAACGCAACTCCTCTTTGATCTGATCACTGAAGCTCAAATGCGCCACGCGCCAGCCGCGCGCCTGGCCCCACGCCGCCAGGAACCGCGCCGCCTCGCCTTTGCCCGCGCCCGGCGCCCCGGTCAAACCCACCACCAACCGCGGCGCCCCGCTCACCTCGCCGCTCATGCGCCCCCGCCGATCCTTTCCAGCCCGCCCATGTAAGACCTCAACACCGGCGGAACCACCACGCTCCCGTCCGCCTGCTGATAGTTCTCCACGATCGCCAGAATCGTCCGCGCCATGGCCACGCCCGACCCGTTCAACGTGTGCACGAACTTCACCTTCCCGTCCGTGTCGCGGAATCGGATGTTCGCCCGCCGCGCCTGGAAATCCAGAAAGTTGCTGCATGAAGAGACCTCGAGCCACCGGCCCACCCCCGGAGACCACACCTCGAGGTCATAGCACTTCGCCGCCGCAAAACTCAGCTCCCCCGTGCACAGACGCATCACGCGGTAGGGCAGGTCCAGCTTCTGCAACACCGTCTCCGCGCACCGCGTCAGAGACTCGTGCTCATCCCAGGACGTCTCCGGCCGCACGAACTTCACCATCTCCACCTTGTCGAACTGATGCACCCGCAACAGCCCCCGCGTCTCCCGCCCAAAGCTCCCAGCCTCGCGGCGAAAACACGGCGTGTACGCCGCGTAGAAAATCGGCAAATCCTCCGCCCGCAGCGTCTCCCCCGCGTGAAGATTCGTCACCGGCACCTCCGCCGTCGGAATCATGAACAGGTCATCATCGCGCAGCCGGTACATATCCTCTTCCAGCTTCGGCAACTGACCCGTCCCAAACATCGTCTCCCGGTTCACCAGAGAAGGCGGCCAGATCTCCTTGAACCCGTGCTCCGTCGTGTGCAGGTCCAGCATGAAGTTAATCAGCGCCCGCTCCATCCGCGCCCCTGCGCCCTTGAACAGAGCGAAATGGCTCCCCGAAATCCGAGACGCCCGGTCAAAGTCAAAGATATCCAGCGCCTTGCCCAGGTCCCAGTGCGCCTTCGCCTCAAACGGCAGCTTGCGCGGCTCGCCCCAGCTCCGCACCACCACGTTATCCGCCGCGTCGCGGCCAGGCTGCACGTCCTTGGCCGGAATATTCGGCACACGGATCTGCGCCTGCCACAGCGCCTCCTCCACCTCGCGCAGCTTATCCTGCAGCGCCTTGATCTCCTGGCCCAGCGCCCGCATCGCCTCCACCTGCGCCGTCGCGTCCTGCCGCGCCTTCTTCTTCTCCGCGATCTCCTTGGACGCCCGGTTCTGCTCCGCCCGCTTCGCCTCCGCCTCCGCCACCAGGCGCCTGCGCTCCCCATCCAGCGCCAGCAGCGCGTCCACGTCCGCCTTCTCGTTCTTCCCCCGAATCGCCTCGCGCACCACGTCCGGGTTCTCGCGGATGAAGTTCATATCCAACACAGCCGCCGCCCTTTCGTCCAAAGGTAGAAACGCCCCGGATTCTACCACGCCCCCCTGCCCCCCGCAAAGTCCCTCCCCGCCAACAGGGAATCAGCGAATCGCGGGGATGAGCAACACCGGCGCCGCGGACCGGCGCGCCATGTGATGGCTGACGCTCCCCACAAAGACCTCGCTCAGGAACCCCCGCCCCTGGCTGCCCATGACGACCAGCGAAGTATCGGGCCGCTGGGCCGCGGCCAGCGCTTCTCCGGCGGGGTGGCCGTAGGGAACCTCTATGCTCACGTCCTCGGCGCCCAGCTTCAACAGCCTCTCTTTGAGACGGCCCAGGCGCGCCTGGTCGGTGGCGTTGAACTCCGCCAGCCGGTGTTCGAGGTGCTTGCCCAGCCGCGCACGGTCCTGAACGTGCAAAAGGGCCACCCTCCTGACTCCGGCGGTCACAAGCCGCTCCAGGAACCCAAAGGCGTGTTCCGCGTTGTCCGAAAAATCCGTCGGGAAGAGCACCCGCTCCATGGGTCCGCATGGCCACGCCCGGCACTTCGAGACGCCGCCCTCATCCGCGTGGATCCGAATGACCAGCGTAGGCCGCCGCGCCGAGTAGATGGCCTCGGCCGCCACGCCGCCGAACAGAACGTCGCCGGCCAGACTGCGCACGCGGCTCCCAACCACAACCAGCGAGCAGTCCTTCTCCGCCGCGATGCGCTCGATCTCCGCTCCCAGCGGCCCCACGGCCACTTCCGAGGTCACGGGCCACCCCCCGGCCGCCAGTTGGCGGCGCGCCTTCTCCAGGTCGTCCCCAATCAGACTTTCCATGCTTTCGCGCAAGCCGGGCAGCTTGTCCATGGGAAGACAATACACAAGATGAGCCTCCTGGACGCCCAGGGACGCCAGCCCCGCCGCGCACCGCGCCAGTTCCGCCGATTCCGCGGCCAGGTCCGTCAACACAAGAATGCGGGAAAACATGGCGTTGCTCCCTCCCAGAGGTCAGCCGCTGAGCGACAGCCCATAAATGTGCGCCGCGCAGTAGTAC
>CAYYEE010000080.1:5848-12681 GCA_964470775.1 uncultured Planctomycetota bacterium
GTAGTACACCCCCGCCACGATGAACACCGCGCCCGTCACGGTCCTCACCCACCGCTCCACCAGGGCCAGCTTGTTAAACGCCTTGCCCACGCTCTGCGCCGAAAACGCCATCAAAAACGCAAACACAATCACCGGCAGCGCCGTCCCCACACCGTACAACGTAGGCAGCAGCATCCACGACCCCGCCTTGAGCGACAGCGGAATCAGCCCCCCGAAATACAGCCCCGCCGACACCGGACAAAACGACAACGCGAACAGCGCGCCCAGCGCCAGCGCCCACCACGCCCCCCCCTTGGACGCCTTCTGCTGCACTCCCGCGCCCGCGAGATTCATGGACATGGCCGACCCCAGCATCCCCAGCAGCAGCATCCCCGCCACGATCAGCACCGGCCCCAGAATCTGATTCAGGTACTTCTGCAGAAACCTGGCTACGTCGCCGCTGGCCATAAGCCCGCCCATCACCACCGCGCCCAAGGCCACATACGCCGCCGTGCGCCCCAACGTGTAGAGCAGGCCCGACAACAGCGATCTCCTCACGCTGCCCACGCTGCGGCTGATGAACGATATGGCCGCGATGTTGCTGGCCAGCGGGCAAGGGCTGATGGACGTCAACACCCCCAGCCACAAAGCCGCCGCCAACGCCTGCCAACTCATGGCTTTGCCCCTTCGTCGAGATACCCGCGAATGACGCCTGCGATAAAAGCCGCCAACTCGGCCGGCTTGTCCGTCAGCGTCCACACCTCGTCCAGCCGCCGGAACTCCACCTCCTTGCCCCCGCGTATCTTCGCCACCACCACCGTGCTGGCCGACACGTCATAGCGTTTGGCCATCGCCGGCTGCTCGTCAAAATTTACCTCCTGCCAAGCCACGCGGCCCCTCGATCGCTCCTGGGCGAACTCCCTGCCCATCAAGTCCTTGGCCGCCTTCTCGATGGCCGCGCAAGTGACGCAGCGAAAGCTGCCGTGAAGGTAGTAAACCATCACCCCGTCGGCCACGGCCAGCGTCTCAGCCGGCCCGGCGTCCTGGGCCATCCGGCGCAACGCCGTCTCTTTGCCCAGCGCGAACCCGATGCTGATCAGCACAAACCACGTCAGCGCCGTCGCCAGCGGCTTCTTCGCCTTTTCCCAAACCGCCATGTCTCACCCGCCTTGGCCCAGAAAATGACCATCTTCCACCGCCGCCGTTCCCCGGGTCCTTCACGGCCTTCCTGGTTCACGGCCGGCCTCGTTCCTTCTTCGCGTGTATGCCTCAGCCCGCCGCCTTTCTCCGCGTTCTCCGCGCCTCCGCGAGAGATCGTCTTTGGCCGGCGCCAAGCCTCACTTCGGCGCGCACTCGCCCACCTTGCACGCCTTCTGAATCTGCTGCGGCGACATCTTCATCTTGTCCGCCAGCGACTTGGCAATGGTGATCTGGCGGCCTGTCTCATAAGGCCGGCCCTCCACCCACTTCTTCAGGTTCTCCGCGTTGACAAAGAACCCCTGGTGGAAACACCCAGCCGACACCCATTTTCCGTCCGGGGTCTTCTTCTGGCCGAACCAGGCGACCGACGTTTTCGGCTCGATGGAGGCCACGCTGCCGCCCAGCGTCTTCACCGTCACGATCTCGCCGGTCAAGCCATCCGGCTGAAAAACCTCGATGTCCTTGCCGGTCCGCGCCGCCACGCCCATGGAGCAATGCGCGCAGCAGCCCCACGTGTACAACCCGTCCACCCTCACCACCGCCGCGTCCTCGGGATACACCGCCCGGTCGCAGAACCCGCACCGCGCCGCCAGTTCCTTGCGCTTCAAAACGCCCCACTCCATGACCACACCCCCCGAAGCCGCACGCTCCTTGACCGCGCCGTCACGGCTGGCGAACGCCTTCACCACCGGCCGTCCCGTCTTCTCGTCCGCGTCAACAAGGTAGACAGCCTTCGTGGCCGGCGCCTGCTTGCCGTCCGCCCAATCCGTCACCAGCGCCTTCCGCTCCGCGTCCTCCGCGCCGCTCGGCATGCACGAATACATGATGAAGAAACAGTGCGGACAGCAAAGGGGCACCGCCCCCTTCTCGGTCTGCACCGTGACGCGCGTCTTCGCGTTCACGTCCCCATCGCACATGAAACACACCTGGTCCTTGGGCCGGCTGTCCGGCTTGGCCGGCTCCAGCCTCTCGAACGCCGCTGGCTCCGCCGCCTTGAACTCCACCCCCAATTCCTTCCACTTCGCCAGAATGTCCTCCTTGGACATAAACCCCTCGTGGCGGAACAACTCCTTGCCCGAAGCGTCGAAGAAGATCTGCGTGGGGATGACGCGAATGCCGTGCTCCCGGGCCGCCTGGCCGTTCCGGCTCACGTCAATGAACTCCACGGTCATGCGCCCCTCGAACTCTTTGCGCAACTCCTCAAGAATAGGCTCCATCATCTTGCAGGGGATGCAGCTCTTGGCCCCCAGGTCCAGCAACCGGGGAATGCCCGCCTTGGGCTGCGCCGCCGGCTGCGCTTCAGCCCGCGGCGGCGGTGGATTGGCCGCGCGCACAGGCTCCGCGGGCTTGTCGCCGCATCCAGCGATCCACAAAAAGGCCACAGCCCCAAGCACTGCCCATACGCTCCCAGCGACCCGTGTCCGCATGTCCGCATCTCCTCTGTCGGATGACGCCAGGGCGCCGGCCTTGCGCGGGCCGGCGCCCTCTCCGTGTCCTCAGCAAGCCAGCATCTCGCGGCACTTGGCCGCCACCTTGGCGATGTTCTCGGCCGATACCTGGGTCTGGCCCTTGGCCATGCCCAGGTCCGTCACGCGCACGTGCGCGTACTTCTTGAATCCCGCCTGCTCCAGCGAGTTCTTGGCGCAGTCCAGCGGGCACCCGTCCACGGCCAGAATCATCGCCGCCGCCTCGGTCGTCTTCATGATCCCAGGCACGCGGCCGCCGATGCCGGCCATGCAGAACATCTTGCCCGCCCCCTCCTTCGTCAACAGCCGCGCCGCCTGATCCGCCACCGCGCCCACGTCCGCCGCGCCCGAACATGCGAAAATCAACTTCGGCGCCGCGCTGCACGCGCAATCCTTAGCGTTGCTCATCTGTTCCTCCTCCTCAAAAAACCTGCCTGTGCGTCACTTCAACAGCTTCTGAATCTCCTCCGGGCTCGGAACCTTGCCCACCACCTTCACCTCCCCGTCAACGGCCAGCGCCGGCGTCATCATCACGCCGAACGCCATGATCTTGTTGATGTCCGTCACCTTCTCAAGATCATACTCGATCCCAGCCGCCTTGGCCGCCGCCTCCGCGTTCTCCGCCAGCTTCTTGCACTTGGGACATCCCGTGCCCAGTATCTGAATCTTCACCATTTCGCGAGTTCCTCCTTCCTTACGCCGTGTCTGGCCGCATGGAACCACCGGCGGCGTCTCGTCTCATGCCTCCCGCGCCGCGCCTCGGCGCGAGGAGAAGACCACGTACAAACATGGCATCAGAAACAACGCCACCGCCATCTCCATCAGCAACCCGCCCACGGCGCCGGCGGCCATGGGCTGAAGCATATCGCCGCCCTCCTCCAGCGCCAGCGCCAGCGGAATGAAACCCGCCAGCGTAGTGAACGTGGTCATAATCCGCGGCCGGAGGCGTATCTTGGCCGAGGCGAGAACGGCGTCCACGGGCGCCAGCTTCTCGCGCGCCTCGATCTCGCGCGCGAACTCCAGCAACAGCACGCCGTCATTGATCGCCGCGGCCACCACCACCAGCACGCCGATAATCACGGTCGCCCCCAGGGGCAGGCCTGTCAGGAGCATAATGAACACCAGGCCCGCCAGGCAAGCGGGCACACTGCCCAGGATCAGCGCCGGCAGCTTGAGGCTGTTGAACTGCACCGCCAGCACAACGAAAGAAAAGAACACCGCAAAGGCCAAAATGGACAGCACGGTCTTCCGCATGTCGCCCATCATCTGGGCCTGGCCGCCATAGGACACCTCGTAGCCGGCCGGCAGCGGCTTGGCGGCCAGAGTCCTTTGCAGATCCGCCAGCGCCTTGCCTACGCTCACGCCCAAGGCGTCCCCGCGCACAATGACCTGTTTGATCTGGTCCTCGCGCACGATCTCCACCGGGCCTGTGGCCAGTTCCACATTCGCCACATCCCTCACGCGCAAAAAGCCGCCCTCCGCGCCGTGCAGCGGCAAATCCTCTACGTCTTTGCGCGAGGCGATCGTGCTCTCAGGGACCATGACCCGGACGTTGTAGTACTCATCGCCTTCGCGGTAGCGCGTGGCCACGGCGCCCGTAATCAGCGACCGCAACATGCCGCTCACGTCGCCGACGGACACTCCAAGCTCCGCCGCCTTGGCCCGGTCAATCCGCGCCCGGTACTCCGGCTTGGTCATGTCCATGGACACGTACACATTCGTAAAACACGCAAGCTCGTTCATCGCCCCCGCGGTCTGGCGCGCGTAGTCGAACAACCGCGAAAGCTCAGGCCCTCTGAGCTTCACCTCGATGTCCGCGTCTCCCATCTTGCGGATTCCCTTGACCGGCATCCGCATCACCATCGCGTTCCCGCCCGGCACGGGAACCTTGGCCACCACGGGACGCAGGCGCTCAACGTACTGCGCCGTGGAAAGAGCTCGCTTGCTCCGGGGAACCAACTGGATGTTGATCTCCCCCTCATTGGCGATTTCGTAGGTGTAAAGACCCCACACCTTGCCGCCCGCCAGCGTGAACAGGCTTTCAACCATCTCGTCCTGCCCGATCGCCTGCTCGATCCGGCGCAAAACGCCGTCCGTCTCCCCCAGCGCCGCGCCCGTGGGCAGCTTCACCTTGATCATGATCCGGCCGTCGTCCATCTGCGGCAGAAACTCGCTGCCCAGACTCCCCATCAACATCGCCGCAGCCGCAATCGCCAGGGCAAACACCGCCATGACCGCCCAGCGGCCGCGAATGACCCATCCAAGCAACCGGCCATAGGCTTCCTGCGCCCGGCCGAAGAGGCGCTCAAACCAGCCGGGGGCCGAGACCCGGCCCCCAAGAATCACGGCCGACAACATCGGCGTCACGGAAACCGCCACGGCCAGGCTGACCACCACGATGCCCGCGATGACCAAAATCAGTTCCCGAAAGAGAAGGCTCGTCAGACCCGGAACCAGCAGGAACGGCATGAACAAAGCCAGAAACGACAACATCGCCGCGACCACCGCCGGCCCCACCTCGGCCGTGGCCGACACCGCCACCGCGTTCAGGTCCTCTCCCGCCCTCTCGCGCCGCAGGCGAGTGATGTTCTCGATCACGACGGTGGAATTGTCCAAAAGCACGCCGATGGCGATGACCAGTCCGCCCAACGAAAAAATGTTCAGCGAAAACCCGGCCAGCTTCATCAGGCCGAAGTTGATGATGAGTGTGATAGGCAGAGCCAGAACCATCACCAGCACCTGCCGCCACGACCCCAGGAACAAGTACACAATGAAAATAAGCAGGATGGCCGCCTCGATCGCGGCGTTGCGCACGCCGCCCAGAGCGGCGCGGACGTAATCCGCCTGGTTTTCCACCATGCCCAGCCGAAGCCCTTCGGGCAGCAGCGGCCCCAGTTCCGCGATCCGCCGGCTCACCGCCTCCGCCACTTCCACCGTGTTGGCGCTGGACTGCTTGAGCACGCTGAGCTTGACGCAGGGCTTGCCGTCCAGCCGCGTGATGACGCGGACCTCCTCGCTGGCGTCCTCCACCCGGGCGATGTCGCGCAGCCGCAGCTTGGCCTCTCCCTGGCGGACCAGAACCACGTCGCGGATCTCGTCCAGATCGCGGTATTCCCCCATGGTCCGCGCAATGATTTCCTTGGTCCCCGCCGTCACCCTGCCGCCAAACTGCTCGATGTTCTCCTCTTGCAGCCGCTTCAGAACCTGGGGCAGCGTCAAGCCGTGCTTCTCCAGGGCCTGCGCGTCCAGATGAACCCGTATCTCCCTCTTGAGCCCGCCCACAATCTCCGTCCCCGCCACCCCGGACACGGCCAGCAACCGGTCTTGCAGCCATTCCTCCGCCCACGTCCGCAGCTTGGTCAGGTCCCACTGGTCGCTGCTCACCGTCAACTGGACCACGGGAAGCTGGGAAGGGTCGGCCTTGATAACGACCGGCGCGTCTATGTCCGGAGGCAGTTCGCGCGCCGCGCGCGCCATGGCCGCCAGCGCGTCCTGGTAGGCGACGTTCACGTCCACGCCGTACTTGAAGTTCACCAGCAGCGTGTACATGCCCTCGATGGACGATGACTCCAGATAGTCCAAGTCATCCACCGTGGCCATCTGGCGCTCGATGGGGTCCGCGATGCTCTTGTCAATCTCCTCGGGCGTGGCCCCGCGCCACCAGATGTGCACCTTGATCATCGGGTAGGTGATGCTGGGCAGAAAATCCACGGGCAGACGCGCAAGACCATAAAGGCCCAGCACGAGCAGGGCCGTCGCGATGGCGGAGGTGGCCAGCCGGCGGTGAACGGCGAGAGCCGTCAGCCTCATGGCGTCACGCCTCCCTTGGCGCCCGGCGCAACGGGTTGCGCGGGTTTGCCTTTCTTCGCCGCCTCGTCCCCCCCTGGCTGGCCAGGCCCACCACCCGGCCCGGCCACGAGGACCTCCACGCCGTCCTTCAAACGCTCGCCACCCGTCACGACGACTTTCTCGCCCGGCTTGAGGCCCGAAAGCGCCTGAACGCGGCCCCCCTGCTCAATGCCCGTCTTGATAGGACGCGCAACGGCCTTGCCCTCTTCCACGACATAGACGATGCGCTTGCCACCAGGCGCGGCAATCACCGCATGGCTCGGAATCGTCACGGCGTTCGGCGCCGTCTCCAAAACAAGCCGCACGCGGGCGAACATGCCCGGCGCCAAGTCCGCCGCC
>CAYYEE010000081.1:0-12646 GCA_964470775.1 uncultured Planctomycetota bacterium
TGAAGCGCAAGGTGTTCATCACAGGGTTTGACGGCGTGCGCGAGGCCAAGGAGGAGGTGAAGCGCGGGGGCCTGCTGGCTACGGTGGATCAACACGGCCCGGAACAGGCGAACTACGCGATTGATTATGTGCTGACCACGGGCGCGAAGCGCATTTTTGCCCACGAGACGCCAACGGACCTGGTGACGCGGTGAGAGGCGCGAGCGCGAGGGGGCGACGCGCTGGACGGGTTGCGCGCGCGGGGGGTCAGCGAGGAGCGTGGGCGGCGGGCCGGCGATAGATGGACCAGCTCCCCTTGCGCCAGATGAGGCGGAAGCCGCCATCGGCCAGCGCGGCGGCCACGCTCTGGCGCATCTTGGGTTTGTAGCAGGCGTCGGCTTCGTCGACGATGATGAAGTCAACCTTGGACCAATCGGCCCAGGGCTGCTCAGGCGTGAGGATGAGGCGGCGCTCCACGAGGCTGGCCACGAGCGTTTGGGGCGCCAGGACGCCTGCGTCGGCGGGGATCTGTTGGAGGACCTGGCGCCGGAGGGCTGCGTCGGGAGGTTCGCGCGTGTCGCGGACGCCTTCCCACACGGGCAGGCTGAGCGCGGTGGCGCAGGCCCACAGCCCCACCAACACCGCGATGCCCGCGGCGCGGCGGCGCGCCGGGAGGCGGCGGCTGATCCACTGGATGGCTTGCAGCGCGGCCAGGCACAGGGACGCGGAGATGAATACGCTGTAGTGCCACTGCGCTACGGCCAGGGCCGGCTCCGTGGCGAGCAGGTTGACGGCCAAGTCGGGGAGGGCGAGCATGGCCGCCGGTCCCAGCAGGGGCAGGACCAGGCCGCAGGGCAAGAGCAGGTCGAACAGATAGGTTGCTTTGTGGGGCATGGCCACGCAACGCCAGACCAGGCCTGGGCGCGTGAGGAGCGTGGAGGCGATTTCGCCGCCGCTGGCGCCATAGCCCGCGAAGTGCTGGACGTGGCGGTAGCCCCCGCCCCAGAGCGCGGGCATGAGGACGCCGAGGGTGAGCGCCAGCCAGGCCGCCGAAAACGCCAGTGGGAAGATGACCCAACGCCGGCCGCGCCGCAGGACGAAGGCGTAGACGCCCAACATGGCCAGCGTGAGCGGCACGGTCTCTTTGCCTGTGGCGGCCAGGGCGCAGAAGAGGGCGAACCACCCGAACCGTCTTGTCTCCATGCAGTAGAACGCGGCCAGGAAGAAGACGAGGACAAACTGGATTTCGTGGACCTGGTTGACGGCTTGCGAGGCCACGCCGGGATGGAGCAGGAATGCCGCCGACGCGGCCACGGCTGGGATGTCCCGGCCCAGCAGCCGGCGGGCGATGAGAAAGAAGGGCACGGCCGCCGCGCCGAGGGCGAGCGCCTGGAGGACAAGCAGCCAGCGCATGGTGGGCGCGAGGGCGTAGAGGCCGGCGAGAGGGATGAGGAAGAGACTGGCGTGGTCGCCGAGGTGGCATTTGCCGTAGAGATAGCTGGGCAGGAAATCGCCGTGGGCCGTGCGCCACAGCATATGGTTGAAGTTGGCGCCGTCCTGGGTGAAGTGGAAGTTGGCGTAGCGCCGCCAGGCGAGTTGGGACAAGACAAGGGTGAAGGCGGCCGCGAGCGCGAGGACCGCGACCCAGGCCGCGCGCGAAGGCGCACGCTGGGCTGAGGCCCTTGGGGCGGCGTCGGGGTTGGCGGGGTTTTGTGGCATGGACGCGCGTTCCGGCGGCAAGGAGCCTTGCGGCGCCCGTCCGCCGGGGCGCCCGCTGGCTGCGCGAAAGAGTCTACCGCGACGGCTTGCCTTCTCCAAGGACGGGGAGCGCGGCGGCGCGGCGGGTCATGTTGCCGGCGATGACGATGAACGTGCCGGCCAGCAGGACGGCGACGCATGCGGCGCTGGCCAGCGACACGGGCTGGCCCAGGAAGAACACGGCGATGAGCGTGGTGTAGACCGAGGCGAGCGGTTCCATGGCCGACGCCACGTACACGGCCACGAGCTTGAGTCCGTGGGAGTAGAGCACGTAGGCCAGCGCGGAGATGCAGACGCCCTTGCCGGCGAGCAGGAGCCACTGCTTGAGCGTGAGCGAGGCGTAGACGCCGGGACCCTCGATGCACAGCGCGGCGATGAGCACGGCCGCGCCCGAGAGCGCCTGGCGCGCGGCGATGAGTTCGCTGGGCCGGATGACCGTGAGCAGGTGTTTGCCGGCCACGGTGCCGCCTGCCCAGAGGATGGCCGCGCCGAAGGCCAGGGGCCATCCCCACGCGCCGGCTTTGCCCCCGGCCGCGGACAGCGAGGCCGCAAACACGCCGATGTTGGACGCCACGATGATGAAGACGCCCGCGGCGGAGAGCCGGTTCATGCGTTCGCGCAGAAAGAGCATGGCCATGACCACGGCGATGGCCACTTGGGAACGCAGCACCGCGCTGACCACGCCCGGGTGCAGGTAGAGCAGGGCTGACACGTAGCAGACGTCGGCGAGCGCCGTGAACAGCAGGCACTGGGCCAGCAGCAGCCAGCGGTCGCGGCCATTGAGCGCGACCCACCGGCGGACGAGACGGACCATGGACGGCGAGAGGGCTAGGGCCGCGGCCAGGGCCGACAGGCTGGATACGGCCAGTCTGGAAGCCTGGTCGCCCACCACTTTGATCGCGATGGGGTCGAGTGACCAGATGGCCCAGGCCAGGGCCACGAGGCCGATGCCTTTGAGGGCGGAGGAGGAGGACGGCGAACCGGAGTCCATGACGTGCTCAATCCACGGGGGCGCGATGAGGAGACAGGCGTGCGGCGCGGCTGACGGGGGGCTTATGCCGCGCGGCCGGGCCGCAGAGTTTCAAGAACGCAGGCCGATTCATCACTGGTACTCGGCCAGCGTCTCGACCAAGGCGATGATGTTTTCCGGCGGCGAGCCTTTGACGGCTTGGTTGCTGAGGCCGGGGATGACGCCGCCGAGCTGGAGCGCGGCCTCGGCGTTGTCGCGGCACTCGGCGATGACCTCTTCCTTTGTGCCCCGGTGCACGGTGAGGGAGCTGATGTTGCCCATGCAAGTGAGGCGGGGGTGCTCGCGGCGCAGGCGCCAGTGGTCCATGCCCGCGCGGCGGTCGATCTCGTGGAAGGCGTCCGTGCCGGCCGTGTCGAAGAGGTCCTTGGCCACGGGCCACACGTTGCCGTCCGTGGCGAAGATGGTGAACTTGCCGAGTTTGTGCGCGAGGTCGCTCATGCGCTTCAGGCGCGGGACCATCATTTCGTGGAAGACGCGCGGGGAGTAGTTGGGGCCGTTCTTGCCGCAGAAGTCGCCGCCGCCGGAGCAATAGCGCAACGGCAGGTCCTTGGCGGCCTCAATGATGCGCAGGGACTGGACGCATTGGACCTCGAGCAGGCGCTCCACCAGGTCCGGCCTGAGGGCCACGGCTTGCAGCCACAGCTCGTCGCGGTTGGGGATGCAGAGCCAGTAGCCGCCGGTGAAGACCGCGCGCTTGTAGTCGAACGCGGCCAGCGCGTCGAGTTCCTTCTCGAAGTGGCCAGGCCCAGGCTGGAAGGTTTCAAGTCCCTCCTCCATTTCGACAACCTGCGCTTCGAGGTCCTCCACGGTCTGGGGCGCCTTGGAGTCTCGCTTGTCCGCAACTTGGTACATCTCGGTCTCCGGGTCCAGGCGGCGGACGGTGTAGTCGCCGCCGGGGTCGCCGTAGAGGAAGGTGTACTCGTCCAGGCGCTGGGTGGGCTTCTCGTTCATGCGCCAGTAGGAGGCGCGGATGATGTCGCAGTTGGCGGCGCGGGTTAAGTCATAGGCGTCGCGCTTGCAGCGGTCCAGGTACTCGGCGTGGGCGTCGGGCCCGTTCCACAGGGCCACGGCTTCGCGCCATTGGTTGATGCCGCCGCCCACGTAAGCCTCGCGGCCCAGCAGCACGCTGGCCGCCGCGCTCGAAAAGCCGGCGTGGAAGACGGCGATGCGGCCGGTCTTGCGCTTTTCGAACGCGGCCAGGACCTTTTCAGCCGAGGTGAGGGAGGACATAGGCTTTCCCTTGGCAGGAACCGTCGCGGCCCGCCGAGTCGGACGCGGGGCAAGACCCGTGTCATGTCTCCAAGCGGATGCGGGCTTCCATGACGTGGCTGGCGCCGGGGGCGAGGGTGATGGCGTTGCCGTGGGCGTTGGCGGTTTCGACGCAGATCATGCGCGGCCACTCGTCGTCGCCGAAGTCGGGCATGGCCTTGGCTTTGGCGATCCAGGGGTTCCACACGACCGTGGAGTCGGAGCCGGACTTCTCGATGACGATCTTGCGGCCGAAGTTGGGGACTTCGATGACGCACGTGGCGCGGTTGTTGAGGTAGACGCGGTCGGTCTCGGCGGTGATGGTGATGGGCTCGGCGCCTTGGCGGCGCTCGACGCGGCCGCCGCCGGCGGTGTCTATGTAGCTGGCGTTTTCGAGGCCGAGGACGCGGATTTGGCGGACGTCGTCCACGAGGAAGTAGGTGTGCAGGGCTTCGGTGATGCGCTGGGGCTTGGGGTCGGTGTTGCGGGCTTCGAGAGCCATGGTGAGGGAGCGGCCCACGGTGACGCGGTGGCGCAGCTCGAAGCGTTGGGGCCATGGGGCCAGGGCGCGCTCGTTGGCGTTGAGGAGGAACACGGCCACGACCGTGCCGTCGCTCTTGAGGGTGACGCTTTCGACTTCCCACTCGGCCAGGCGGGCGACGCCGTGGATGGGCGCGCCGGCGGGACCGGAGCCGCCGAACCAGGGGAAGCAGACGGGCACACCGCCGCGGATGGGGGCGCCGTCCTTGAACTGGCTCTGGCTGCTCATGAACAGGACAGGCGCTTCGCCGTGGCGTTGCCAGTGGGTGACGTGGGCGCCGTGGGTGTAGATGTGGGCGGCGCATTCGCTGGTGGTGATGGCCATGCGCGTGAGGCCGCCCTGGCCGGGCTCGAACTCAACGGCGCCGGGAATGGCGAACTGGCTCTGAAGCTCTTGGATGCGCACGGAGGATGCTCCTCAAAAGAAGAGGGGCCCGGCGCGGACGCCGGACCCCGGTTGCGCCGCCGTGTCAGGCGTACACCATGGCGACGAAGCGCCTCAAGGCTTCGAGGCCGCAGGAGATGCCCATCAGCACGTCCTCGATGCCCTCGAACTCGATGGAGAGCACGCCGTCGAAGTTGGCCCGCTTCATGGCGCGCAGGCAGGCCAGAATGGGCACGTCGCCGTGGCCGATGATGGCGCCGCGGCGGTAGTTGCCGCCGCGGGTGAGAGCCCAGCCCTGGCCGGGCCAGGGGGCTGTGCCGGGCTTGAGGTGGAAGTCCTTGGCGTGGACGTGGAAGGCGTAGGGCATCAGGCGGCCCACGGCGACGGCGGGGTCTTCGTCCACGCAGATGAAGTTGCCCATGTCGATGAGCACGCCGAAGTTGGGGTGATCCACGGCCGTGACGAGCTTTTCAACGCGGTCGCTGTCCTGGCAGAAGTGGCCGTGGTTTTCGACCATGGTCTTGATGCCCATGGAAGCCGCGTATTCGGTGACGGCGCGGCAGCCTTCCCTGAGCCTGGGCAAGGCGGCGTCAAAGCTCTTGGCGCCCTTCTTTTCCGGCGGGAAGCCGCCCGAGGCGTCGTGGCGCATGCCGGGCACGCCGAGGATCTTGGCGATGCGGACTTCTTCCTTGACGCGCTCGATTTCGGCCTTCAGGTCGCCGTTGGAGCCGTTGATGAAGTCGGCGCCGATGGTGTAGTTGGCCAGGGCGATGCCGACGCGGTCAGCTTCCTTGCGGAGCTTTTCAGCGAACTTGGGCAGCGTTTCGCCTTCGGGCACGGCGATGGTGGAGAACTCGAGCACGTCGAAGCCCATTTCCTTGGCCTTGGAAATGACCTCAATCTGTTTCATCTGACCGCTGCGCACCAGGCGGCTGTAGCTGTAGGAACTGACGCCAATCTTCATGGCACTCCTCCGAACAGAGACGCAAACCCTGCGACCCATGCCCCGGTTCCCTGTCCAGGGCAAGCAGGTAAGTTACTCTTTCGGCCTTGACGGCGCAATACTACCCGGCGGCGCGGCTCTTGTGCCGGCTTTGTCGAAGGTTTACACTTGCGGCCTTGGCGCCGCTCGCGGATGAAGGGGGCGGAGGCGGGGACATGGAGGGATCGGAATGGAGATGACGTCGCGCGAGCGCATTGGGCGCATGTATGAGCATAAAGAGGCGGACCGCGTGCCTCTGTTTGAGTCGCCCTGGGGCGCCACGACGGCGCGATGGCGCGCCGAGGGGATGGGCGAGGCGAACTACGTGGAGTTCTTCGGGCTCGACCGGATCCGCGGCATCGGCGCGGACAACTCGCCCCGGCTGCCCGTGACCACCGTGGAAGAGACGGACGAGTACAAGATCACGACCAATGCCTGGGGCGCCACGGTCAAGAACTGGAAGAACCAGGCTTCAACGCCGGAGATGATTGACGTCACCGTGAAGACGCCGGACGACTGGCGCGAGGTGAAGAAGCGGATGACGCCGGCCGAAGACCGGGTGGACTGGGAGGGGCTCCGGGTGAACTACCCCCTCTGGCGGAAGGAGGGGGCGTGGATTCGGACCGGGGGCTGGTTTGGATTCGATATTACGCACGCGCGCATGGTGGGCACGGAACGCCTCCTGATTCAGCTTGTCGAAGACCCGGAGTGGATCGTGGACATCTGGAAGACGCAGATCGAGCTGCAGCTTGGGCTGTATGACCAGATTTGGGAGGCGGGGTATCGGTTTGATGAGATGTACTGGCCGGATGACATGGGCTACAAGGGCAAGCAGTTTTTCAGCCTGCGCATGTATCGCGAGCTGCTGAAGCCGATTCACCAGCGGGCGATCGACTGGGCGCACGCCAAGGGGATCAAGGCGTATCTGCACTCGTGCGGCGACATCCGGCCGTTCATCCCGGATCTGGTGGCGATGGGGCTGGACGGGCTGAATCCGCTGGAGGCCAAGGCGGGGGTGGATACGCTGGCGGTGAAGCGTGAGTTTGGGGACAAGCTGTTCCTGCACGGCGGGTTCAACGCGCTGTTGTGGGCGGACGTGGACAAGATGGAGGCGGCGGTGCGCAGCGACCTGCCGATCCTGAAGCAGAACGGCGGGTACATGTTCGCGACGGACCACTCGACGCCGTCGAACGTGAGCCTGGAGCAGTTCCGGCGCATTGTGAGCGTGGTGAAGGAAGTGGGCCGGTACTGAGCGGCCCCCCGCGCCACGGGCGCCGCGGCCGGCCACATTTCCGGGGAGGGCGAGGCATGGATCACTTGATCTGGGTGCTGCTGATCGGGCTGGCCGCGGGCTGGCTGGCGGGACAGATCGCGAGAGGGCGTGGTCTTGGGCTGGTGGGCAATCTGGTCGTGGGCGTGGTGGGCGCGGTGGTGGGCGGGTTCGTGTTCGGACTCCTTGGGCTGGGGCCGACGAACATTGTGGGTTCGCTGATATCGGCCACGGTGGGTGCGCTGGTCGTGCTTGCGGTCCTTGGCAGCTTGAGCCACCGGCGCAGACGCCGCTGAGTCCGTGCCCTCCGGTCAGGCCGTTTTCCGCCGGCGATGTCGCGAAATGGAAAGGCGTTTGTGTGTTTAGGGCCATGAGAGAACCCAGCAAGCAGCGTCTCTTGACCGCCGCGGGGACGCCGGAGGACGTGCGACGCGAAGCACGGCGCCTGCTTGACGCGCTGGCGCCGGAGAACGGGTATGTGTGCGGGTCCAGCCACGAGATCGGGCCGGACACGCCGCCGGAGAACTTCTGCGCGCTGGTCGAGACGGTGACGGAGTGGCGGGGATAGCGTCCCCTCTCTCCGAAGAGATAGCTGGCATGAATGCCGGTCAGGAGACCGGCGGCCCCGGCGGGCCGGGTGTCTGGAGGAGGACCTTGCGATGCCTATCGTTTCCATGAAGCCGGCGCGCGATCCCAAGCTGGCGTGGTTCCGCGAAGCCCGGTTCGGCATGTTTGTTCACTTCGGCGTGTATGCTTTGCTCGGCCGGGGGGAGTGGGTGCAGTATCACGAGCGCATCCCCCGGCGCGAGTATGAGAAGCTGTCGAAGCGGTTCAACCCAAGCAGGTTCAGCGCCAAGGAGTGGGTGGGGCTGGCCGCGGACTCGGGTTGCCGTTACATCACGCTGACGGCCAAGCACCACGACGGCTTCTGTCTCTTCGATAGCGCGCTTACGGACTACAAGATTACGAATACGCCTTTCAAGCGCGATCTGGTGGGCGAGGTGGTGGCGGAGTGCCACAAGCAGGGGATGCGCATCTGCCTGTACTATTCGCAGCCGGACTGGCATCACCCCAATTACGTTCACCTCAAGGACTCGTTCAAGGATCTGTCCGATCCGCCGGCGGACCAGCAGCCGGACTGGGATAAGTACATCGCGTACTACCACGGACAGGTGTTGGAGCTTTGCCGCAACTATGGCCGCATTGACGGTATCTGGTTCGACGGTTCGCAGAAGTCGGAAAAGGTGTGGCAGGGCCGCAAGCTGTACAACGCCATCAAGCGCTTGCAGCCTGGCGCGGTGGTGAATGACCGGGCTGGGTTTGGGGACATGTGGACGCCGGAGCGGACGCTGCCCGAGGACCTGACCGGGTACCTGTTCGAGGCGTGCCAGAGCACGGACAGCAAGCACTGGGGCTATGAGCGCAAGCAGGTCCTTTTCAGCGTGCCCACGCTGGTGGAGAGCCTGGCGCGCATGGTGGCGGCCGGGGGAAACTTTCTGCTGAACGTGGGTCCGCGGCCGGACGGGACCATTGAGCCGGGCCAGGCGGCGCGCATGAGGGCTGTGGGCCAGTGGCTGAAGACGCACGGGGAGGCGGTGTACGGCGCGGAAACGGGGGGGGTGGACACGCAGTCGCGCGAGGTGTTGTGCTCGCGCAAGGGGCGCAGGCTGTTTGTGTTCTTCACGCGCTGGCCGGACAAGGAAGCGGTGGTTGTGCCGGGCATTCTGACGAAGCCCGCGTCGGCGGTGATGCTGGCCGGGGGCGCGCGGCTGAAGGCGCAGGTCACGGAGGCGGGGCTGGAGCTTTCGGGGTTGCCGATGCTGCCGCCGCAGCCATGCGTCAATGTGGCGCGGCTGACGTTTGGGCAGGCGCCGAAGCTGAAGGCGCCGCCGGCGCCGGAGCGGGTGGCGCCGGTTGTGAAACTGAGCGCCAAGGGCGAGACGCTGCTGTGCGTGGGCGCGGCGCGGCCCGAGGGGCGCGGCTGCAAGGGCGCGCGGCTGGCGGCGCGCGACGCGGCGGGTCTGGCCAAGGAGTTCGGCGTGTCCGGCTTGCCGGCCAAGGTGGTCACCAACTGGAACACGAACGAGCAGTGGCTGGAGTGGGAGGTGGACGCGCCCAAAGCGGGCGTCTGGCGCGTAAGTCTGCAATATCACTGTCCGGAGTACTTCCAGGGCACGCGGTTCTTCGTCGAGGGCAAGATGGGGCGCGTGGAGGCGGTGGTGAGGGGGACGGGGCCGCGGTTCCGCTGGCTGGCGGTGGGCGCGTTGCGGCTGCCTAAGGGCCGCAGCCGGGTGGTCCTGCGGCCGGTGGAGATCAACAAGGGGTATTGGTTTGCGTGGGTGGGAGGGATGAAGCTGGCGAAGGAGAGGTAGGGGGAGAGGACGGAACCGGCAGGATGGACAGGATGGACGGCGCCGCGCTTTCCGGTTGCCGTCCTCAGCCTGCGCGGAGGATGGGCCCCACGTCCAGCAGGTACATCTGGCGGCCTTTGCCTTCGTGCGTGCTGTCAATGGTGACGAGGCGGCCGTCGCGGCTGGAGCGGGGATGGAGGTCGCAACGCCATTCGCCGGCGCCGCCTTGGCGGTAGATGGGTGGCTGATGATACGCGCCCAGGGGGATGCGCCGGTCCGTGGGGACATGGTAGAGGTACAGGTGTTGCATCCTGTTCTCGTCGGGGTAGGTGTCGTTGAGAATCCAGTCGGTGTCCGGCAGATAGGAGACGTGTCCGTTGAGGGGCATGGCGTCCTTGGCCAGGACTTCCACCTTGTCCGTTCCGTCTTCGTAGAGATAGAACCGGTGTCCGTGCGAGGGGTGAAAGGCGAAGGCGAGAATGTGGGTGGGGTCGCGCCAGATAAAGTGGGAGGTCTCGCCGTAGTCGTCCACGACATGGATGTTGCGGCCGTTGAGGTCGGCGGTGAACATGCGGGTGTTGAAGGTCTTCATGTCGGCGCGCCAGCGGTGCAGGAACTCGAAGCGCGTTCCGTCGGTGTTGAAGAGCAGGTGGTTGAACCAGTGGCGGGCGTTGGAGAAATCGTATCGGGCGCAGGGGATGCGGGCGATCTGGTCGAGGGTGATAATGAGGACGGCTTTGCCGGTGTCGAGGTCGATACGCCAGATGCCGGATTCGCGGGGGGTCTTGTCCTCGCGCCAGGGGTCGGGCAGGCCGCAATAGCCGTAGCCTGGGCGCAGGTCGTTGATGCGGCGGAAGTCGGGCGCCATGGCTGTGCGGCCGTCGGGGCTGAGGGTGTAGACGGGGTGCGGGATGGTGCGGCGGCGGCCGGTCTTGATGTCGAAGATGTGGCAGACGAAGGTGTCGTCCTGGCGGTCGTTCCACAGGACTTCGCTTTCCGCGCCCGGCCGCCACTGCAACATGCAGCCTTGTTGCCAGCACCAGGCGCGCGATTCGCCCAGCTCGATCCAGCGGTTCTTGTCGGCCAGGTCCACCATGCCGACGCGGATGACGTCGTCGGGCCGGGGGGAGCGGTGTTCGAAGTCCACCTCCATGCCCAGGACGTAGCGGCCTGTGGCGTCGAACTGGAGCTTGTCGTAATAGCCGAACCAGTGGCAGCGGGGGCCGGAGGTGATGGGGACGGCTTGGGGGGCGGCGGTCATGGGCGCCTCCTGAGTATGGGAGAGGATGTCTGCCTTGCGTTCGGGAGCGAGAGAGGAGTCTATCACGGCGGCGGCTGGGGCGCGAGTCCTTGCGCGCAAATCTGGCCTTGCGCTCGCATGGGGGACGTGCTACAATTAATCACCGACCTTTGAGAGCCGTCTCCCAGACGCATCGTCTCGAAAACCCCGGGTGGGGGATTAGCTCAGTTGGGAGAGCGCTTGAATGGCATTCAAGAGGTCACGAGTTCGAATCTCGTATCCTCCACCAGCTATGAAGGCCGCGGGTCAACGCTGACTCGCGGCCTTGTCGTTTTGGGGGGCAGGGGCGTCAGACGGGGGTGGGGCGGGCGGCCAGGATGATGGTCATGGACACGAGGTTGAACGTCAGGTGGCAGGCGACAGGGGCGGCCAGCGTGCGCGTGCGTTGATAGAGGAACCCCAGGAACAGGCCCAGGGCCATGATGGGCAGAGCGGCATGGGCGCTGCCGTGGACGGCGGTGAAGAGGGCGGCTGAGAGGGCGATGGCGAAGCCGGGCCTCATGCGGCGTTCGAGCAGGGGGATGAGCAGGGCGCGGAAGAGGAACTCTTCGGCCAGGGGGGCGACGATCACGGCGTGGGCCACCATGATGGCCAGCGTAGGGGCTTCCTGGGCCATGAGGATCTGGCGCACGACGTATTGCTCTTCCAGGCGCAGACCCAGGCGGCCCAGGGCCCAGGCCTGGGCGGCCACGATGGCGAGGTTGAGAGGCCAGAACGCCAGGCCCCAGGCGGCGCCGGCCAGGGCCAGGCAGCCGAGCCGCCGCCGCGCAAAGCCGGCCGCGGCCAGTGTGGCTCCCCGGCCGCGCACAACCGCCAGGCCGATGAGGAGGGTGGCGGCCCAGGCCGCCAGGTTGGCGCTGGCGAGCCGCTCCCGGCCGGGCGGCCCGCCGGTGAACGCCGCGACCATCGCGGCCTGCGCGATGACCAAGGCTTGAACCGTGGCCGCGAGCTTCACCACGTCCCACCACGACCACGGCGCGGGCAGGGCCTCGCCCTGGGGCGCGAGGGGCCGGCGCCGCCAGAGCCGCGCCACGCCCACGGCCCAGAACCCCGCGCCCGCGGCTACGACCACGGCCATCAGGCCTTCGGTCCAGACCGGCGGCTCGCACATCTGTTCCTGCGCCGCGTCGTCGGGGCCGGCGTCGAGGCGCGGCGCCGTGGCCTGGCCCGCGGCCGCGGCCAGGACCAGCGCCACGGCCAGCGCAAAGGGCGCCTCGCAGAGATACGCCCGGAGGGAGTCGCCCTCTCTGGTCATTGGACCTGCACGAAGAAGTTGCGCTGGCGGGGACCGTCGAACTCGCAGAAGTACACGCCTTGCCACGTGCCCAGGGCGAGGCGGCCGTTCTGGACAATGATCTGCGCGGAGGAGCCGAGCAGGGCGGCTTTGACGTGGGCGTCGGAGTTGCCTTCGGCGTGCTGGAAGCCCGCGCGCAGCGGCGCGAGGCGTTCGAGCTGCATGAGCAGGTCGCTTTGCACCGAGGGGTCGGCGTTTTCGTTGATCGTGACCGCCGCGGTCGTGTGGGGCACAAAGACCGTGCACACGCCGTCGCGGACGCCGGAGGCCTCGACGACGCTGGCGATGTCGCGCGTGATGTTGACGAACTCGGATCGGGCGCGGGTGCTGAGAGAGAAGGTTCTCACTTGTGGGGTCCTTTCAGGGCTGGGGCGCACACATCATGTGGCTGGTGGGCGCGCATGTCAAGGCGCGCCGCGCCCTTGTGTTAAGCGCAAGTGGTAATGTCCGGTCTTCGGCATGCAAGACTGTCCGCTTTCCCTGGTGGAAGGAGAGCGGATGGACGAAGA